>NZ_CALLVP010000092.1 GCF_938010505.1 uncultured Veillonella sp.
AATCATAGGAACACCTAAGGAGGTGATGTGGTTGAGTACAGTGGCTATTGTGGCCTTCAGTATCCTGGCCATCATTGTAGCACTCATCTTAATTATCCTACTGACACCAATCACATATAGCATCGAAATCGATGGACGCACACCATATCGTGGCGAGATGCGTATCAAATGGCTGTGGCGCGTGTTTTCACTCCATTTAGCGTACTTACAGGATAAACCATTTTTTAAGGAATTATATGTTTTAGGTATGCTCAAGATTGGTCCTGTGAAAGACTATGAACAATGGCTTGAAAATCGTGTAGATGAAGAATACCAAAAGGTAATGGACGATGATGGCGATATGTCTCAAGCTCAAGCATTTGCTAAGGCTATGAATGGAGAGGGACAAGGACCGACCGCAAGTTCTAGTGGCACAAGCTTTGATGATTTGAAGAGCTCTCAAGCTTCTAGTACAACCTTTGGTGATGATGAGTCACCAGGGGCAGGTAGCTCACCTAGTCTAAAGGAACGTATTGAACGACCTGATGCGGCATCTAAGGATATGGATGCACAAGCTCGTGCTGATCGGTATGACTCGATTCAACAAGATCCAACGGCTCACATTCAAGATGATGACGAAGTGGTAAGTCGCGTTACTTTCAATAGCGACGGTTCCATTAAGGAAAAGGTATTTACGAAGGTAAATGATATCAAAACGACCATTAAAAAACGTTTTGAAAAGCCTGATCCAAATGATCCGGTAGCATCATTCAAGTCTGAAATTCCTACATTCTGGTTTATGAAACATGTGAGAAATACAGAATTGTGGCATCAGTTATTCCTGGTGTCGAAGCGATGTTATGACCACTCTAAACCACGTGATGTGGCCATAGAAGGGCGATTTGGTATTGGTGACCCGTATCGCATGGGGCTTATCGCATCTATGTTGTATAGCATTTGGCCAGAGCAAGCAGAGTCTATCGAAATAGATTATGTGAACTGGGCGGCCGAAGGCAGTGGTCATATCAAAGGTCGCATGATTCTCGGTGTATTGGCTTGGCATGGTACTAGATTCTTAGTATCTAAACCGATGCGATCCCTATTGGGAGAAAGTGCTCGCGTTTTCTGGGTTAAACGGAAGGAAGCAAAGCATTTAGAAAAGCTAAAAGCCGCACAAGGCCAAACAGCGTAAGGATATATTAAGTCAATTGAGTATATGAGCTGTATACGATAATTTATTACATGTCAAAACTATATAGGCAATATAAAGGCTACTTATATGTAATATAATAATTGAACATACAGCTACGATACTTTCACAAAAAGCGGAGGTACTGTGATGGAGAACAGTAATGTAAAAGAGAATTTGGAAGTCCTATTCGAGAAATTCAAAAATATGATTAAAGTGGAAACTGTAGTTGGCGAAGCTGTGCAAATCGGCGATACTACACTTGTTCCATTTGTTGACGTAACCTTTGGCTTCGGTACTGGTACAAACCACTGCACAGCCAATAAAAACCAAGAATCTGGCGGCGGTGGCGGTGGTGCCAAAATGGAACCAAGTGCTATCCTCGTTATTAAAGGTGACCGCATTGAATTGTTCAACATTAAGGGCAATCCTTATAGCAGCAGCTTCGATCGCCTCATCGGTTTGGTGCCTGATCTCGTGTCCAAATTGAAATCCGATAAATACATCTATTTGAACGATGAACAATAATTCGGTGACGAATTATAAATAATTGGTGAAAGCCGAAATACCCACATGTGTGCTCTGAATATATCCGTATAGACTGCTTTTAAAATTTTTAGAGCATACCTGTGGGTATTATTTTAAGTCCTACTGACTTTCATAAGCAGTTCATAGGCCTTTATTATGCTATTTAACAGAGTCTTGTGAAAGTTAGCAAGATTTGTTATAGTAAAAATAGTACACTATTAGATTGTATAGCGACACTTTTAATCGAGGAGGATTTCAGATGAAATTATCTAAAAAATTGACTACCTTAGCTATCGTTGGTGCTATGTCTGCTACTGCTGCAGTAGCAAGTGCTGCTAACATTGGCTTAGTAAATATGAGCCAAGTAGTAAATAGCTACCCTGGCTACGGTGCATTAGATATGAAAATGCAACAAGTAGATGCTCAATACCGTCCACAAATTGAAAAAAAAGTACAAGAAATTGAAAAAATTCAAGACTCCGCACAAGCAGAAGCTGAATTCAACAAAACTGTAGCTCCATTGCTTCAAAAAGAAAATGAAGAAATCAACAAAATTGCTCAACCTATGATGCAAGCAATTCACAACACTATTGAAGCTATTCGCGTTGAAAAACAAATGGACGTAGTGTTGGATGATCCATACACAATTCGTGCTGCTGACTCTAACAGCAAAATCGAGAACATTACTAACGAAGTAATCAGTCGTATTAAAAAATAATAAGCACAAAACCCCCTAACTGAGGAATCAGCTAGGGGATTTTTATTAAAATACATTTGGATGCATCCGATAAAGGAGTGAAATCTAATGAAAGATTTTAAAGCATTAGCCACAGAGCGGTATTCGGTTCGAAAATTTGATACTCGATCAGTGGAGCAAGAAAAGGTAGATATTTTGTTAGAAGTAGCTAGATTAGCCCCTACGGCTCATAATTATCAGCCGCAACGACTGCTCGTCTTAAATACAGAAGATAGATTGAACAAACTAAAAGGCTGCACAAATGGCCACTTCAATGCGCCGTTGGCGATTATTGTTTGTTATGATAATACAGTGAGTTGGAAACGGGAATATGATGATGCGGACATGGGCGTTGTAGACGCTAGCATTGTAGGCTCTCATATTATGTTTACCGTAGCCGATATCGGTTTAGGTACAACGTGGATTGCTCACTTTGATCCTGCTAAAGTACGCAAGGCATATAACTTGCCTGATCATATCATTCCTGTAGCCATCTTTCCAATAGGATATCCGCATCCGGATTGTGTTCCTGCACCAGGTCATACGAAACGCTTTGATATAAGCAAATTCACAACCTATAATTCCTTTTAAAAGAATGCTCTTTAGATTATGTATTATCTTGTGGGTATTTAATAACTATGGATATAACTGAACCACTAAATAGCTATATAAAACCTAATAACTATAGTATTTCTTTTTAATACATACACCATATAAAAAGGACAGTTGCTTGTATCAACTGTCCTTTGGTATTTTATTCAGGTTTGTGAATAAGGTTTACAACGAATTCGCTGTCTTCTACGAGTGTTGCTTGGATGTAGTTATCGCCGTTGAATTCTAATACTTGGCCTGGTACAAGTACGTGTTCTTCAGTTTCGTTAAGGAACACTTGTACTTTACCTTTTACTACTGTAAAGATAACATTAGCTTCTGGGTGGTTGTGTTTTTCAACTTTTTCACCAGCTTTACCGCCTTTTTTTACGATTACATAGTTAGGACCTTGGAATAATAAACCTAATTCTTGATTAACTGTGCCTGCCATAATAGACCTCCTAATTCTAGCTTTTTATGTTCTGAAAGCTTACGCTAACACTTAATTTTACATTGTGTAATTACCTTATAATTATATTATAAATGATATTGCTTATCAATGCTGTGCCTATAGCTACAGTTTTGAAAGAAATATGTATCATTTAACATTGTATGCTTTTTTTACCTATATTGAGCAAAATAGGGGGGGCGTAAATGCTGGTAGATTGAATATATAAAGAACAATTGGATATATAAAGATCAATTGAATATACAATGATACATTTACTATATAAAAAACGAACGTAAAGTTTTACGTTCGCTTTTTTGCCCGTTTTCGTTCGTTTATAGTCCCTAAACAAACGAAATGTTATGTATTTATTATTTATTTTTTCTTAATTGTATATAAACGTGTGCCGTTTTCTTCAGTCGTTACAAGTTCAAAGGCTGGATCGATAGCTTTCACAAAAGCTTCGAACCATGTTTGGTACGCTACAGCCATGAATTTAGGGTCAACGCCCGCTGTACGCCAGTAGCCTGCTTGTAATCTGTGGTCACCAACCCATGTAAATTCGTCAGGGCTTTCAGAAACCACTTGGTCACCGCCATCACAAGGCATGCCATTTACGTAGAAGTTTTGTAGCGCATTGTAAATCGCTGGTGCAGTGTGTTCCTCAAGGCTGTCTTGTGCCACAACGCCACATGCTTGGCCTTGTACTGCAAAGGCATCGAGGATAGCTGTTACCACGTGTACTGCTTCATCGCCGGAATTTGTGTCGAGCATATCTTTGATGAAAGCTGCTTCACGAACGGAAGCAATGTTGATTTGGTTAGCTAACCAGCCGTGAATATTGCCGTGGTCAATGATGTTTTCCAAAGGAATGCTTGGATTGATTGGCTCGCCGTATGTATCTACGGAGATAGAATGTAATTCCTCTGCCAAATCATCAACAACTTTAGTTGTTTTTTCTAAAATCAAGTTTTCACGCTCAACGAGCAATTGAATTTTACGATACAACCAGTAATGGATGTGACCTAAGAATGCGGACATATTAAGCTCCTTTTCGTGCTGTTTCTAATTTCTCTACTAAATCGTATACATTAAAACCGTGAATTTCTGCGGCTTGCCATAATGGCTCAGCTGTGGCAGAAGGACAACCTAGGCAACCCATGCCAATGCTTTGTAATACTGGCACAACATTTGGATAGGTATCCACGATGTCGCGAATGATTGTATCTGGTGTGATCGGGGAACCTGCTTCGAGGCGAGGTGCTTCGACTTCAGGATCGTTACCTTGACCAGGCAAGAACACAGCTGGTTCTTCGGACTTGCTTTCAGCTGGAGCACCTTCAAGGTCGCCCAATACAGCTGCTTTGAAAGCCTCTAAACCGATGCGGTCGATGAATTCGCCCATGCGTTCGATTTGTGCGTTTTCTTTATAGTATGCGATGATTCGATCAACTAATGCAAGAGCTTCTTTTTCAGTTTTAACCTCTGCAATGAGGTCGCCGATGCGAGGATGCGCGCCGCCGCTACCGCCAGCGTATACATTCCAACCTTCTACAGTACCGATAACGCCCACATCTTTCATGCGGCTTTCAGTACAAGAATTTGGACAACCGGACACGCCGATTTTCATTTTGCTTGGCATTTCAAGGGACAAGTACTTGCGTTCGATTTGCATGCCAAGATGTACGCTGTCTTGTTTAGCGCGTTTACAGAAGGTAGTACCTGGGCAGATTTTTACGCTGCGCACGCGGTTAGATACAGTGTACGCTGGCTCCATGCCAAGCATCTCCCATGCTTTATCTACGTCTTCTGCTTTCAAATTCGTAATCATAATGCGTTGGCTGCCAGTTAATTTAAGAACAGCGCCGAACTCATTCGCTACGTCGATATATTTTTGTAATTGATCAGGTTGAATGAAACCTCCAGGAATGCGAGGTGTAATTGCATAACGGCGTTGGCCGTTTTTAATGCGTTGTAAATTTGCTGCAATTTGTGCCATGATAAATCCTTTCTCGAGCCCTCTCTGCGGAGAATAGTGGCTAAAACTACTTAGTCAATCTATGTAATTCTTTATATATTAATTATTTACGCCATAGGGTTTTGTAAAAGCTTCGCACATATATACGGACAAGTGGGATGAGATCAACTAAGGCGAGGCCTCGTCAAAACCCGGCGTAATGATCAGTATGGGTATTTAGAATACTGACCCGACGCTCTTAGTATAAACCATTTTAACAAACAATAATGTAACCACAGCTACAAAAATAGAACTTTTTAATATTAATTATTGATTGTTTGTTAAATATAATTATATACGATATTGTTTACAGGTGAAACCTATAGGTTACATATCGTATAATAGACACATAGAATATTCTTGATGTAGGAGATATGATGAAAGTCCTTTACGATACTATTTTAAAAGCAACATATATAGGTCGCCCGAATCGTTTTGTGGTGACTTTAGATTTGAATGGTGAAAGTGTGCTTGCTCATTTGCCTAACCCAGGGCGTATGTGGGAGCTTTTATTTACGGGTGTAACGATGTATATCGTGCCTCATGATAAGCCTGATGCAAAAACGAAATACCGCGTGGTAGGCATCGAGCGTGATGGCGTTGTGATTATGCTTGACACAAACTACAGCAACGATGTGGCGCAGCATTTAATCGAAAATAAACTGATCCCTGGTTGGGAGGAATGGCGCGTAGTCAGACGGGAGTATACGGTTAAACTACACGGTACATCTTCCCGTTTTGACTTACTCCTTACCAATGATAAGGGCGATGAGTTCTTGCTAGAGGTTAAGTCCTGTACCCTGTTCTCCAAGACGGGAGCCATGTTCCCTGATGCGATTACAGAGCGAGGCCGCAAGCATTTATTGCATCTGAAAGAATTACAAAACGAAGGTTACCACACAGGCGTTCTATTCCTTGTACAATGGGACCAAGCGCAGTGGTTCTTGCCAGATTATCATACGGATTTGGAATTTGCCAAAACCTTTAAAGAGGTGGCACCTTCGTTAGATTGGAAAGCCGTTGCTGTGGCGTGGAATGAGACTTTCACTATGCCTACGGTGACACATGAATGTTCCTATCCTAGTAGTATTCTCGATATAGAGGCTCATGATAGTGGCGTGTATGTGATGGTCATGCACCTCGATCACGATCTAGATCTCGAAATCGGTTCTAAAGGGATAATGCATTTCAAATCTGGTTATTATATGTACGTTGGTTCTGCGAAGGCAAATTTAACAAAACGTATTGAACGTCATAAACGAAAACGGAAGAAAATGCACTGGCATTTAGATTACTTCCGCGGTCACTGTGAAATGATAGCGGGCTTGCCGATTCGTACTAGTGGGCGGCCGCAGGCTATGACAATTTCTGCTCAGGAACGGCGTAAAGGTAAATTCTCTGACGATGACTTGGCTGCTCGTGAAAGCGCAGATGTAGATTTAACTAAAATTGACGTAGAATGTGCTCTCGCTGATGCGGTGCGAGCTATTGCGGAATGGAATGTACCGAACTTTGGGTGCAGCGATTGTGACTGCAACAGTCATCTATTCGGAATGAGCGAAAATCCGATACATCATAGGGGATTTATGAACGTGATAGAGGATTTTCGAATGAATCAATTGGATGTGCTAGTTAAGTGATTGTTGTTAATGGCGAATAACCGAAAATAGTATGGATGGGGCCCGAATACAAATCTGCTAGATTGTTAAAAAAGGGATTCCCTTATCTCTTCGCTCCAAAGCGAGCTAAGTCGCTCATCAATAAGGGAATCCCTTTTTATAACGTTATATGTGAATTCGTCCCATCCATACCTATGTTTTCTATTAACTAGTTGCTTCGACCATTAACAACAAAAGCCCTTTTCCTTTCGCATGGGGCGAGGCCCCTGATTGGGAAAAGGCAGTGAAGTAGAGTATCAACAATTAGCTAAATTTATGAATGATTGTATTTATATATTTGATAGTAAGATTTGATACGTGACGGATTATTGGGGAGAGGTGTGGTTGTGTATGAGGTTGTTTAGGTATGTGTTGTTAGTTGTGGTGTGTATTTATAGTGTTGTGTTGAGTGGTTGTTCTTTCATTTGGACGACGGAGAATGGTGATCCTGCTACACCAGAGGATATCAAGTCTAGCGTGGAGAAGGAGTTTTCGGTTGTGCATCCGAATCTTGTTCTCCAGTCGTCTGTGGTAGAGAAGGAGAAGCCATTCCAGCGAAATGTGTATGTGTTTTATGATGAAAGTAATGGTATTTCCTTTACTACAAATTCTGTAGTAAAGCGACCAACCTTGCCGGCCCCTGGTGGCGAGCGAAAAAATGATGCGGACTTTGCGTATTCACAAGCGTATTTAGTTCATTTGAATGGTTCGTTAGTGGAGCGTGCTAAGCAGTATGGCATGCGGATGGCGACGCACGAGGAAGCCTTGGAGTTAGCTAAGTCTAAAGCGACACGTGTGGCAGGTACTAATAAGATATCTTTATTCACATATGATGAGATTATCTTTGTAGACGAATCTGTAAAGGGTAAAGATATTCTAACCTTTATGAAATCTATATATAGTCTGTATAAACCGCAAGACAACCCAGCGTTATTGCACCCTCCTTCTGATAGAAGCGTAGGCTTTTATTATCTACCAAAAGGAGAAGCGGACAAAACAAAAGCTAAGTATTTGATCGCCTTTCGATTTATGGCAAAAAATGATTGGAAAGAAACCATGCTAACAGGCATTGGTAGTACTGGTAATGACACTTCGGCTGTAGAACGAGATTTTGTTAGCATTTTAGATCATATGATACAACATGTGGCTCATTAAATAAGAGATAGAGGTTACTATATTTTATAGAATTAATTACAGTTGGGCAACAGGTGTACAATTGGGCCATGTAATGGGAAGGAACTTTTACAAAATATAGCGTTATATACGCAAAAATGCTATAATTATATGATGAATTAGTATCAGTGTTAGTAAAATGAGGTGAGATTGTGGCAGACCAACAATGGTCCCACGGGAATATTCATCCCGTTCAGATTGATAAAGAAATGAAGAATGCGTACATCGACTACGCGATGTCCGTAATCGTTATGCGCGCTCTTCCAGATGTGCGCGATGGCTTGAAACCGGTGCATCGTCGTATTTTGTACGCGATGCACGAAACAGGCATGACGCCAAATAAACCGTATAAGAAATCCGCTCGTATCGTCGGTGACGTACTCGGTAAGTATCATCCGCATGGTGATAGCTCCGTTTATGATGCGACGGTTCGTTTGGCGCAGGATTTCAATACGCGCTACCTTTTGGTAGACGGTCACGGTAACTTTGGTTCCATCGACGGCGATAGTGCCGCTGCGATGCGTTATACCGAAGTACGTATGGCGAAGATTACAACAGAAATGCTTGCCGATATCGACAAGGAAACTGTTGATTTCATGCCGAACTATGATGAAAGCTTGCAAGAACCAACAGTATTGCCAGCGAAGATTCCAAATCTTCTCATCAATGGTTCCAGCGGTATCGCCGTAGGGATGGCGACAAATATTCCACCACATAACCTCAACGAGGTGTGTAATGGTCTTACTATGCTCATCGACAATCCAGAGGTAACTGTGGAAGAATTGATGACGCAAATCAAAGGCCCAGACTTCCCGACTGGGGCGCTCATTTTGGGCCGAGATGGCATCAAAAAAGCGTACTCCATAGGTCGTGGTAGCGTTAAAATGCGTGCTCGTGCAACCATCGAAGAGATGTCCAAGGGCAAGCATAAAATCGTAGTGACTGAGATTCCGTACCAAGTTAATAAGGCTCGCGTTATTGAAACCATTGCGAACTTGAGCCGTGACAAGGTTATCGATGGCATCACAGCGCTTCGCGATGAATCTGACCGTCAAGGTATGCGCATCGTTATCGAATTGCGTGCTGATGTGCAACCAGATATTGTTCTTAACAAATTATATAAACACACTCAACTTCAAGAATCTTTCGGCGTGATCATGCTGGCCCTCGTGGATGGTCATCCTCGCGTATTGAATTTGAAAGAAGTATTGGGTTATTACTTAGATCACCGCCTCGATGTAATCGTACGCCGTACTCAATTCGAGCTTAACAAAGCCGAAGCGCGTGCACACATCTTGGAAGGTTTATTGATCGCTCTCGATCACATCGATGAAGTTATCGCTACAATCCGCAGTTCTCAAACTGACGAAATTGCACGTAACGCATTGATGCAAAAATTCGGGCTTTCAGAAAAACAAGCGGTAGCCATCCTCGACATGCGTTTACGTCGTTTAACAGGCTTGGAACGCGAGAAAATCGAAGACGAATACAAGGAATTGTTGGCATTGATCGAAGATTTGAAAGCTATCTTGGCTAGCGAAGCGCGTCAACGTCAAATCATCAAAGACGAACTCGATGATATGAAGAAAAAATACGGCGACCCTCGTCGTTCTGAAATCACGATCGATACGTCCGACCTTGATGTAGAAGACCTCATCGCTGACGAAGAGATGGTTATTACCTTGACTAAACAAGGTTACATCAAACGAATGAACGCGAACGTATATCGCAACCAACATAAAGGCGGCGCTGGCGTTATCGGCATGAAGACGAAGGAAGACGATTATGTAACGCAAATTATGCATGTTCGCACGCATAATACATTGCTATTCTTCACGTCTACAGGTCGTACTTACCGTTTGAAAGCGTATGAAGTGCCAGAAGCAGGTACACGTAATTCTCGTGGCACCGCAATGGTTAACGTATTGCCACTCGCTGTAGGCGAATCCGTTACGACTATGATTGACCTTGAACGCGTCCATGAAGACGTAAACTTATTCATGGTAACCGAGTTCGGCGTTGTAAAACGTACAGCTATCGAAGAATACCGCAACATCCGTCGTTCTGGGCTCAATGCGATTAACCTCGACGAAGGGGATCACTTGATTTCCGTCAACGTAACGACTGGCAAGCAAGACATCTTGATTGGTACTAAATTGGGTATCGCTATTCGCTTCAGCGAAAACGATGTGCGTCTCATGAAACGTGCGGCTCACGGCGTGCGCGGCATTAAACTCAATGCAGGCGACGTGGTTGTAGGCGCTGGTGTTCTTAATAATGATGAAAGCGAAGCACAAGTGTTTACTATTTCCGAAGAAGGATTCGGTAAGCGCAATGATGCAGAAGCTTACACATTGCAAAAACGCGGTGGTAAAGGCTCTAAGAACTTCAAGATTACGAACAAAACAGGCGACGTAGTGGCCGTAGAGGTTGTTCATAATGATGACGAAGTCATGCTTATCTCTGAGCAAGGCAAAATTATCCGCTTCAACATGAACGACATCGCTGTGAAGAAAGGCAAAGCTATTTCTGGTGTGAAAACACAAAACCTCGACGAAGGCGATAAAGTAGCTAGTATTGCTGTTATTCCTGGCGCTGAAATCGAAGAAGAAGTAGAAGAATAATATAAAATACTATATATTAAGTAACTGTGGGCGACCATCCTAGATGGTCGCCTCTAGTGTTGAGGAGTTTGAAAATGAAAAAATGGCTAGCTGCTATGTTTGCAGCAGGAGTTTTCTTTGTAGCTGGCTTTGGTCAAGCTAGTGCTGCTGACTGGTACTATATCGATGCTGATGCTGACGATGCGGCATGGTTTATTGACAACTCTTCTGTATATAAAACAGATGATGCGGCGACAGTGCTCGTTAAAATCAACAATGTAGAAGGTTTCACATATATCTACACAGTACGAATCGACCGCAAAGAAAAAACATGGACAGAACTTGATACAACAGTATATAGCAATGCTGGTGTAGCGTTATTGTCCAGTAAAGAAGCACAAAAACCTACGAAAATTGAATCGGATACCATGGGGGCAGAAGTTATGCAGGCCCTATGGGGTAAATAATCCAACAATTTAATAGTAGCTGATATTCGCTCTGTCTATTTAGATATTCAGAATGTATAAGTAGCCCCGAACTATCCTGAAAGCCTCCATAGTGACCTAAGTCGTTTTCAGAACAGTTCGGGGCTTTCTATATCATTAGTACTCTTACAGGGCGAATATCAGCTTTCAAATCCGTTGGATTACACAAGATAGAGAAATAGAGAATTATTTATTCCCTTATTTTATGGTATAATTTAAGGGAATAGTTTTGTTTATAAGGGATTAGAGCGGAATGGAGGTGTGCGTATGCGTGGTTTTGAGTATGGTCAGATTCAATCTTTGTCGTGGGATATGGATATTTTGAGTCTTATTGCGGGGATTTATCGGGCAAATGGCAAGGAGGAGGTTTTGCTTTCACAGAGTCCTGCTATAGTAGACTCGCTTGTGGAGTTGGCAAAGGTACAGAGTACAGAGGCTTCAAATGCGATTGAAGGGATTGTGACGACGAGTACTCGCCTCCGGCAGTTAGTGGCTGACAAGACGACACCTCGTAATCGAGATGAGCAGGAAATCATGGGATATCGTGATGCATTGAATGTTATCCATGAGAGTTATGATTCCATATCGTTGTCTCGGAACCATATTTTGCAGTTGCACAAGATTTTGTATAATTACCAGTTTAATGCACGTGGTGGGCAGTTAAAGAGCGTACAGAATTATATTAGTGCCACATATCCGAATGGGCATACTGAGGTCTTGTTTACTCCGTTGGCTCCTTATGAAACAGCTGAGGCTTTAGATCAGATTTGTGCGGAATATAATCGGACTGTAGGAAATGGCGAGGTGGAACCACTCCTAGCGATTCCTATATTTATTCATGACTTTTTATGTATTCACCCATTTAATGATGGAAACGGTCGTATGAGTCGATTGTTGACAACGTTATTGTTATATCGTAGTGGTTTTATGGTTGGTAAATATGTGTCCTTAGAGGCTAAAATCGCAGCAAATAAGGACATGTATTATGCGGCTTTACGCGAGTCTAGTGATGCGTGGTATGGTGAAAGCTCCTGCCCTAGGGCTTTCATTCGGTATTGGTTACAAATGCTATTAGCCGCTTATCATGACTTTGAGGACCGTAGTGCTTTGATAGTAAATAGTGGTTCTGCGATGAATCAGGTGCAAGCTGCCATCGATAGGCATTTAGGGACTTTCACAAAGCAAGATATTAGAGAATGGTGTCCAAATATCAGCGATAGTGCTATTGAAGGAGCAATACGTTCTCTTGTAAAGGCTGATCGTATTCAGCGTAAGGGTGGCGGCCGTTCGACCTATTATGTGAAGCTTTAAGACTCGGGTCCAATGGTTAGATACGATAGCCTAATCATTACATTAATTGTTACGCTAATAATTAATCTCCACGCCTAATTATTGAGCAGGTTTATTTTTCATACAATATTTAGTTTTTCCTTATATACTAGTTTGTATATTTTTGTATTTTCTTTGAGAGGTATTATTATGAAAAAACATTGGCAGCTGTTTTGGCAGCAGGCGCATTATTAATCGGCGGTATTGGTAGTGTTGATGCGGCTAATTGGTATACAGTAGATACTGATAGCAATGGTATTACTTGGTCTATCGACAACGACTCCGTTAAAAAAGATGATAAAAAAGCTGTAATGGATATTAAAGCTATGGACTACGAAGGTTATCACTATATCGTAACTGAAGAGTTCAATCATAAAAAACGTGAAGTAAAAGATCTTAAGGTTACTCTTTATGATTTACAAGGTTATGTTGTGAAAGAGGAAAAAGTTAACAAAGATAGCCGTAAAGTTGAGCCAGGTACACCTGCGTACGCTGTATTCCAACTTATTTGGGGCGGTAAATAATCTAATCGTATAGACGAGCACAGGGCTTAGCCGTAATACACTGTTGAACAGTTATGTCTCGTTTAGACTGATTATTTTTGTGAAAGCTTCATATACGCACGTTCTCACAGAGGACGTGCGTTTTTTATATTTTCATTGGAATATATTATATTTACCTAACATATGTTGTGTTATATGGAGTTAGTTTCTGTTCACGGGCTTTTAATCCCTTTAAAATAAGTGAATTATTTAGCTATTCGTGGTAAAATGTGATTAATATTACACTTTTTACATGATTTTTGTACCAAAGTGTAACAATTCTACATAGTATAAACTTTCACCATATCGTATACTATAGGTAAGATGCAGAAGTATGGCTTGGGTGCAGTGCTCCGTAGTTTGGCATATTTCGCCCCAATAGGTTTGGTAGTTATAGTTTGTTAGAGGAGGTCCTCATGTCTCAATACGAATTTATCGATAAACGCGTGCCGATTGCACTAGACAATCCATCCATTTATCACGACATTTCTAAGTGTAAAAACTGTACGTTATGCCGTCGCGCTTGTGCGGATGTAATGAGCGTACTTGATTACTACGACCTTGATGCAAACGGTGATGTGCCTGTATGCATCCATTGCGGTCAATGTGCGGCAGCATGCCCATTCGACTCTATGCATGCTAAATCCGAGCTTGAAAAGGTAAAAGCAGCCCTTGCTGATCCTGAAAAAATCGTCGTAATTCAAACAGCTCCAGCTGTTCGTGTAGCTATCGGTGAAGGCTTCGGCCATGAGCCAGGCACCTTCCTTGAAGGTAAAATGGTTGGTGCCTTGCGTGCGTTAGGTGCAGACTATGTAGTAGATACTAACTTTGGTGCGGACTTAACAATTATGGAAGAAGCATCTGAGCTCGTGGAACGTCTTAACAAAGGCGGTCAAATTCCTCAGTTTACAAGCTGCTGCCCAGCGTGGGTACGTTTTGCGGAAATCTACTTCCCTGAATTGATTCCTAATTTGTCTTCCACGCGTTCTTGTATCGCTATGGAAGCGGCTATGATTAAAACGTACTTTGCAGAGAAAAAAGGCATCGATCCTCGTAACATCGTATCTGTATCTGTAAACCCTTGTACTGCTAAAAAAGCAGAAACAAAACGAGAAGAAGAAAATGCAGCGGCTCGTTACCATAATGACGAATCCCTTGGCATGGATACAGATATTTCCATCACTACTCGTGAGTTCATTCGTTGGATTCAAGAGGAAAACCTCGACTTCAATGCTATTGAAGAGTCCAAATTTGATGACTTAATCGGTATGGAAACTGGCGCATCCATCATCTTTGGTAACACTGGTGGTGTTATGGAAGCGGCTATGCGCACGGCTTATAAACTTATCACTGATAAAGAACCACCTCCACATGCGTTGACTCATCTTGAGGACGTTCGTGGTATGGAAGGCGTAAAAGAAGCAACTGTACAACTTGGCGATGATGTGACATTGTCCGTTGCTGTTGTTCATGGCGGTAAAAATACTCGTGACTTCTTGAACGCTTTGAAAGAAAACGGCAAACATTATGACTTCATCGAAGTTATGGCTTGCCCAGGTGGCTGTATCGGTGGCGGCGGTCAACCGCGCACTAAATTGCCTCAAGCAGTTAAAACTAAGGAAGCTCGTATCAGCGGTCTTTACGAAGCTGATGCAAACTACAAATGGGTGGCTTCCTATGAAAATGAAGAAATCCAAACATTGTACAAAGATTTCTTGGGTGAACCATTGGGCCACAAGGCACATGAACTCTTGCATACACATTACACAGACCGCAGCGCAGTTCTTGGTACTCGCAAAGACGTAACCCCTGAAACTTGTCCAACATCCCCTAAATTCAAAGGTTAATGATGGCCGATTACTTACACCTCAGGCTGTTAAAGCAATCAAATGCTTATAAACTCATAGTAGAGTTAGCTCTTTAGGGTACAACAACATAAAATTAGAATCCTACGGATCATGAGTGACTTGATACTCACATAACCCTTTGTTACGGTGAGGGTCACTTTACAAACGATTCGTAGGATTTTTATTTGTATAGTTGTTAACATTCATAGATTTTTACTTTAAAACTTTATTATGATAATTCAGCATAATAAACTTGCTTTTATTATGAGGAAAAGATGAACCATTTAGTGTATAATATAAAAATATAATGTACGGATTAGAGGGGGAATTATGGGTGTTGCGTTGGGAGACGCACATAGGAAAACTCATAATGTTCATAATGTTGCGCAAGCATTAAGGAGTTTTTAGGAGAGATGAACCAGTTTTTTCGGCGTGTCCTGAGTGGCATCGCCTTAATCGTTGCTGTCGTTGGTACAACTGGATGCCAACATGAGAGTCAGGCAGAACAAGAAACGGTACGAACGGTATCGTACCGTGCCGTCATGGAGTCCGACAAGCCGGTTTCTGAAAAGGTGGACACTTGGCTTGCGGCTATGTCTCAAGAGGACAAGGTGGGTCAGCTGATGATGATTAACCTCCATGGCAATACAATAGGACAATCCCAAAAGGATGTGATCCGCAAATATCGCGTAAGCGGCGTTATGCTAACAAATGAAAATCTTCATAATAAAAATCAAGTGAAAGCTTTCACCAACGATATCATGCAGACGGCGATAACCTCTAGTATGGTGACGCCCTATATTGCGGTGAATCGCGATAGAGTGCTGCATGCGAATGAAGGTTTCTTGCGGTTGCCGAAGCCAAATCGATGGGGCCAATTACCGATGGATCGCATCATCAACTTGGCCACACGATCTGCTATCGAAATGCGAGATATGGGCTTTAATCTAGTTATTGGACCCAATGCTAACCTTGGTGTACCTCATGTGTCCTATACATCGGACCCCACGTGGGCAGGCCATATAGACCTAGCCGTGGCGGAGCGTTATCAAATCAACCATATGTGGTTCGCCTATAATTATTTTCCGGCGGTGACCTTAGGGGCTGCATCCTTTGGATCTGCTAATGAGGCAAAAGCGTATCTCAGCAATAATGATGTA
>NZ_CALLVP010000093.1 GCF_938010505.1 uncultured Veillonella sp.
AACACCGGAATTAGCCTATCATTTAGGTCGTGCGGCAGGAACGCATTTTGGTAAGGAAAAGGAACATCCTACGTTCTTGATCGGTCGCGATACTCGTATTTCTGGTTCCATGCTTGAAAGCGCATTAGCAGCAGGCATTTGTTCTGTGGGCGGCAATGTAGTAATTGCAGGTGTTGTACCTACTCCTGCGGTAGCTTATCTTGTACGACAACAAGGTTTTGATGCGGGTGCTGTTATTTCTGCATCACACAATCCATATCCAGATAATGGCATTAAATTCTTTGATGGCAATGGCTATAAATTGCCAGACGAAGTAGAAGATGAGCTAGAAAATTATGTGCGTCAAAGTGCAGATAATGAGCTAGCACGTCCTACTGGTGATGGTATTGGTACAATTGAGTACAATAGCAACTTGGCTCATCTCTATGCTCATTTTGTACGACACACAATCGATACATCTCTCGAAGGCCTAACAATCGTTTATGATGGTGCTAATGGTGCCGCCTCTAGCGTAGGTCCAGAAATCTTGGCAGGCCTTGGTGCTAAAGTTATCAATATCAACGTAAATCCAGATGGTTTGAATATCAACCATCACTGCGGTTCTACACATATCGAAGGCTTGCAAGTCGCAGTACAACAACACAATGCAGACCTTGGTATCGCCAATGATGGCGATGCTGACCGTTGCTTATTGGTTGATGAAAAAGGCGAAGTTCTTGATGGTGACCAAATCATGTTATTGTGCGCTCTTAAGTTGAAAGAAGAGGGCAAACTTAAAGATGATACTGTAGTTGGCACTGTTATGAGTAATATTGGTTTCCACAAAGCAGCTAAAGAGCTAGGTATGAAAACCTTTGCAACGGCTGTTGGTGACCGTTATGTATTGGAATACATGCGTGAACATGACCTTTCCGTTGGTGGGGAGCAATCTGGTCACGTAATCTTTTTAGATTACAACACGACTGGTGATGGTATGTTGACGGCTGTTCAAGTGGCGGCTCTTATGAAGGAGAAAAATCAACCTCTTTCCGAGTTGGCTGGCATTATGACAAAATACCCACAAGTGCTTTTGAACGTTCGCGTTGCTACAAAAACTGGTTGGGAAGATAACGATATCATCAAAGCTGCTATCGTAACTGCGGAAAGTGAACTTGGTGTAGAAGGTCGCGTACTTGTACGTGCCTCTGGTACAGAACCACTCATTCGTGTCATGGCTGAAGGACCTAACCAAGAAGAACTACAATCCCTGTGCCAAGAAATCGCTGATATTATCGGTAGAGAACAAGGGTTGGCTGAATAAAAGTAGGGTGTGAGGTGGCAGAGGAGCTTGCGACGATGAAGCCCACACATCACTTTGTTCCGAGTGTAAGATTTTGCAAAGCAAAATCCACAGCGAGGAACCATCTTTACTGAGATTAATCCTATGGATTTTAATAATTGTGAATTCATTCTACAATTTTTATATCAAAGGTATACCCTCCTATATATGTCACTTTGCTCAGTCCTACGTAAAGTCGCTGCAGGAACAGATATAGGAGGTTTATAGATGAGTGATATTTTAAATAGAATAATCATAATGAATAACCTTTTTGTTTTGGGTTATTCTAAGCTTAGAGGGTGATATTATGAAAACAATAGGCTTAATTGGGGGAATGAGCTGGGAAAGTACGATTACGTATTACCAAGTTTTGAATGAAACTATTAAGCAAGTTTTGGGCGGCTTACATTCGGCAAAATGTATTTTATATAGCGTTGATTTTGAAGAAATAGAAAAGTGCCAGGCAAATGGCGATTGGGATAGAAGCGCTGAAATTTTATCCGATGCGGCTCAATCTCTTGAAAAGGCTGGTGCTGATTATATTGTTATATGCACGAATACAATGCATAAAGTAGCGGATGAAATAGAAAGAAATATTCACATACCTCTTCTTCATATTGCGGAAATGACTGCAGTAGAGTTAGAAAAATCAGGTATTACAAAGGTAGGTCTACTCGGTACCAAGTACACGATGCAACAAGATTTTTATAAATGTATCTTGGAAAATCGGGGGATTCATGTTGTTATCCCTAACGAAGATCAAGTTGAACTTGTGAATGGTATTATATACAATGAATTGTGTTTAGGTATTATTTCTAATGAATCTAAACAACAATACTTAGATATTATTGGTGATTTGGTAAAATCTGGTGTACAAGGTGTTATTTTAGGCTGTACTGAAATCGGACTACTTGTTAAACAGGATGATACAGATATACCGTTATTTGATACTACATTGATACATGCAAAAAATGCGGCGTTGATTTCTATTGGTAGAGCATAATATAGTTAGCTTTTATTATTGTTTAAATAACATAACCCTCTATTAGATATTTTTATTCATTTTTAGAATATCTAATAGAGGGTTGTTTTATGCAATTAGAATTAGCTAGAGACTAAAGGAAATCTTTTAGCATGGTTTGAATTTATATGAGGGGAGTTACTATAGGCACGTATATAGAAAGTAATTTGTGTTATTATAGCCATATAGTCTGAAATGTATTAGATAGAAAAGGTGTAATATGAAGCTTGCTATAAAAGAGTATTGGGAAAACCTTAAAGCAGAATATGAAGCTACATATAATGCGTCTATATTTAGTGAGTATGATGTGCTAAAGCAATACGCAGAGCGTTTTAGAACGTATTTAATTACTTTGATGTGTGAGTATTCAAATGATGTGGATGTGGTCTGTACTTTAGCAACTGTTGAACAGGTGTTGAGGGATGAGAAAAATTCAATAGAACTATTGGAAGAGTTCCTCAGAAAATATACAGAAGAACTGAGTGATACTGATAAAGCGAGAATTTTCACTAATTTGGCTTTTTATTATAACGATGAGGGGAGTATAAAAGAATATGAGTATCTATCTGCAGCTGTAAAGTTAAATTCTCCATATATAGAGACCTACCGAGGGCTGGCTTTATATCATTTTTCATCTTATGCAGAAAAGGGCTCAGTAGAGGAATTGGAGAGAAGCTTACTGACTTATGAAAAGGGACGAAGCATATCAGATAATTATGAAATGAACTTTGGCTATGCGGTATGTTTATTTGAACTCAAAGAATATGAAAAAGTAAAGACCATACTTTTGCAGTTACTTGAAAACTATCCAAATAGAATGCGGTTATTGTTGTGTATAGCTTATTGCGATGTGTATTTAGGCAATAAAAAGCAAGCCCTTGATTATTTGAAGAAAATTAAGATTGGTGGAGATCCTGCATATCAGCGAGATGATGAGATTTGGGAGTTTGATATCTTAAATGCCTATTATGTATTAGATGAGTATAAATTATTCTTAGAAGAATGCGAAAAGGCTAAAAACTCTTGTGACTTAAGTGACGGTCCTTATTATTTTGGGCTTTGGACTATGAATCAACATGACCAATTCCATCTAGAGGTGGACAAGCAACGAACAGAAATATTGGCATGTATAGAAGATGCAAAAGTGGACGAAGACTTTGATAGTGAAGATGAAAAGCAAAGTTATATCCAGAGCTGGGAAGATGATTTAAAAGACCTAAATTTATTGGAACATAAAATTAAAGATGAAAACTACAAACCTGTTGTTGAACTAAAACTATGGCCAATATATGGGTGCTATTTAATAGACTGTTTAACTCATAATTTTTAATCCGTTAACTATTGGCAGATGTATCTAAAGGCGATTTATATATTCAAGCTGATATACAAGTAAGTTTAATAAATTAAAAGCACTACTTTGAATTGTAATTACTGATATGTACCCCCTTTACCGGACAACCAGTAAAGGGGGTACATATCAGTATTCAGAGTAGTGCTTTTATAATTATTTATCAGCCACAACAAGTTTATATCCATTCAATTGAATGTTACTGCCGGTTGTGTCTTCGTTGCTCAAGGATTTTACATAGCTGTCGCCAGTGAGTATCCAATTGGAGTCTTTGCTGAGTTTCACAGTTACTTCTTTAGCCGTGTTGTCTGTGTTTACAGCACCTACAAGGCTAGATCCATTTGTCATGTCTAGAGCGATGGTACTGATTGAATCGGACATAATATTACCGCTTAGTTCTTGATTAGATGCGCGGAGTGTAAGGTGACCGCCGTTCTCACCAGTTTTTCCCCAACGGGAGTCAGCAGCTGCTTTCACTAGGGTAGAAGTGTTCGGCATAGAGATTGCATTGTTAGAAAGGTCTACTTCAGCAGTGGTGTTGTTTACATAGAGGAACGCACCTGTAGCGTGAGTTGTAAGTGTGTTATTTTCTGCTTTGAGTCGAGCAATACCGTTTTCAGCATCACCAGAGAAGCTTTGATATAGCATAAAACCATTGTCTTTGTAGCCAGTTACATTGGAGTTTGTAAGGGTAATGGAGTTCTTACCTTCTACAACGCCAATTTCACTATTATTAGCTATTCCGTTGACATTGTTTACCATAATATTACCCGTGGAGTAGATAACAGGACTACCTTCACCAGTGGCAAAGACTGCATTAGAACCTTTAGAGTTAGATGTAATATTGCTACCCTTGATGTTGATTTGACTGCCGTCAATGCCGAGGACTACTGCATTTTGACCACGAAAATTGCTATTATCATCGCTTGTAGTGTTGCCAGTTTTATCGAAAACGCTATTTTCAATATCAATTACCGCTTTGTTTTTACCGATAAAAGCATTTTGATCGGCTGTTGTGTTTGTCATCGACTCATGAGCAATAGATTTGTTTTCTGTTACTATTGCTGTACCTGTGAAAGTATTGGGATTTACTTCCGGTTGAGGAGCCATGCTATTAGATCCTCCGTTAGGCATCCCCTCTGGAGGCACCCCGTTTGGCGCACCACTTGGGGGCATACCATTAGGTGCTCCTACAGGAGGTTGCCCTGTTGGTGGCGCACCATGAGGTGTATTGTTTGGATGTGTGCTTTCTTGTGTGGGCGATACTGTTTTAGTTTGTTCTGTTGTGGTTACAACTGCTATGTTAGTGTTAGGTTGAGTTTCTGCTGCTAAGGTTGGAATGATGGCTAACGTCGATAGGGTAGCGCCAAGTACTGCAGGTAATACCCAACGGCGTAACTTTCTATAGGACAAACTATTTTTTCTATTTTTATGTTTCTTTTTAATCG
>NZ_CALLVP010000094.1 GCF_938010505.1 uncultured Veillonella sp.
GTCTACATGCAACTATGGCTGGTGTAATCTTGGCTATGACAATTCCTTCAAAAGGTAAGCGCGGTCGTAAGTATGTTCGTCCGATGCAACATTGGGAACACTTATTATCTAACTGGGTTAGTTTCTTAATTGTGCCAATATTTGCCTTCTTCAATGCTGGCGTAGATTTACGTAACGTATCTATAAATGATTTGACGCATCCTGTAGTACTTGGGGTAGCATTAGGTCTTATTATAGGGAAACAATTAGGTATTTTTGGCGCTGTATTTGCAATGGTGAAATGTGGTCTTGTACCAATGCCAACGGAAGCTAATTGGAAGCATGTATATGGTACTGCTATTGTATGTGGTATTGGCTTTACAATGAGTATCTTCGTATCTATCTTGGCATTTGATCCAGGTCATGCTCAAGAAATGGCAAAAGGAGGCGTAATCCTTGGTTCATTAATTTCGGCAATATACGGCTATATCTTCTTAAGAGTTGTTGGGGCAAATCGAAAAGAATGTCATATTGGTGTATATCATAACTGCTAAAATCAAATAAAATTCTTAAATCTCCATTGTTGACTGGTGAGGCTTTTAAAGTTAGAAAAACTAAGTGAAGTCTCTATCAAGATATGATGGAGATTTTTCATTGATATCTTATATTTATATGGTATATATGTAATACGTCTTTAAGATGAACACTGTTATTTAGCGCTTAATATATATGCATTTTTGATATTAATAGTACATCTATGGTTTAAAGATTATTTAAACCTATATAGTATACTACTTAATGTAAGATGAGGTATATATGATAAAAAAAATAATTATTGCATGTACACTTGTTTGTATGACTGCTATGGTATCATCACTAGCAATGGCGAAGACCATTGAACGTAGACAACGGGGGCATCATGTTAGTAAGGTGCAAACCATGTTAAAAGAGCAAGGTTTTTTGCATGATTCTGTTGATGGTATTTATGGACATAATACAGAGCAAGCTGTACGAAAATTTCAAAAGTCTAAGGGGCTTGCTGTAGATGGTCGTGTTGGTTCCTCTACAATGAAAGCCTTAGAGAAAACGGCAAAACGTAAGGGTGGTCAAAGTACAAAAAATAATAATGGTGCACCTAGCAAATACTCAAAGGTTTTAACGATGGAGGCTAGTGCCTATTCATCCCAAGACCCTGGTAATGGAAATTATACGGCTACAGGTAGCCGTTTGACAAAGGGGATTGTATCCGTAGATCCAAATCTCATTCCATTAGGTACAAAGCTGTACGTTGAAGGCTATGGCTATGCTGTGGCTGATGATGTAGGTGGAGCCATTAAAGGGAATCGAATTGATTTAGCTTATGACTCTCGTGCTGAAGCATTGCAGTTTGGTCGTCAAACTGTAAAGGTTTACGTTTTATAATGATAACTCTCTAGCTTTATATAACTGTATGACAGGTTTATAAATCAAAATCATACTCTTATATAAAATGCTAGAGAGTTTTTCTTTTACCGAATTATAATGTATTCAAAACCTCGAATATTCGGAGATTATGGTATAATAAATAATAGATATATTAAGTGATGACTCATGATTTTGAAGTGATGAGTGTAATCAATAGTTATAATATGAATGGTAAAGGAAAATCTATGGATAAAGTACGGCGCGTAGAACGAATGGTGGCAATGACAAAACTGTTAGTTGATTCACCGCAAAAATTGATTCCTTTAAATTACTTTTGTGACTTCTTTGGAATGGCAAAATCAACGGTTAGTGAAGATTTAACCTGTGTAAGACAGTCTATGGAGCACTTTCAACTGGGTACCTTAGAAACGGTGGCTGGTGTAGCTGGTGGGGTACGATTTATTCCGCATCGTAAGGGCACACAAGCGAATGATATTTTACGCGATGTGCAAGATCGTCTAATGGAACCAGATCGTATCATTCCAGGTGGTTTTATTTATATGTCTGATATCTTATATGATTGGCATGTAATGACACGTCTAGGTGAGATTATTATGACTCGTTTCGTAGACCGTGAACCGGACTATATTTTGACCGTAGAAACAAAGGGGATTCCTTTGGCTGTAATGGTAGCGAGAGCTTTTAATAAACCACTTGTTATTGCTAGACGGGATAGTAAGGTGACAGAAGGTTCTGCTATTAGCATTAATTATGTAACAGGTTCCTCTGGTCGTATTCAAACTATGACGTTAACTAAGCGGGCAATTCCTCCAAATGCTAAGGTGTTAATTATCGATGACTTTATGAAAGCTGGCGGTACTGCTAAGGGGCTTAAGGAATTAGTTCTTGAAATGAGTGGTGTCGTTGTTGGTACAGGTGTTCTTGTTGCTACAGCTGAACCAAGTCCAAAGTTGATCGATGATTATGAATCACTATTTACTTTTTATGGCATCGACGAAAATACAAAGAAAATTAGTATCGAGCCTGTGCTAGATGAAGAGTAAATCATTAATATTAGGAACATTATTGGCTGATATAATGGTTTATATTGAGTATTGGTCTATGGGCTAAATAATGACGTAAACAATATTTAAAATGGTTTAGAGATATAAGAGATAACAGATAGGAGATTACTATGAATGTTGCAAGCCTTATTTTAGCTGCTGGTAAGGGCACGCGTATGAAGTCTAAATTGCCAAAAGTATTGCACAAGGTTGGCGGTAAGGCGATGGTAGAACGCGTTCTTGAAACGGTTCAATCCATTGGTACAAATCGCGATGTTGTTATCGTTGGATTTGGCGGAGATGCAGTACAAAATTACCTGGGGGAGCGCGCTGAATTTGTTCGTCAAGAAGAACAAAATGGTACAGGTCATGCCGTAAAAATGGCTCAACCTGTACTTGGTGATTATGATGGTACAATCTTATTGTTATGCGGTGATACTCCTCTAGTTACAAAAGAAAGCTTAGAAGCACTTTTAGAAGAACATGAAAATTCCGGTGCAGCAGCTACAATCTTAACTGCTCATATGCCGGATCCAACTGGTTATGGACGCATCATTCGCAATGAAGCGGGTTCTGTAGTTCGCATCGTAGAGCAGAAAGATGGCAAGCCAGAAGAATTAGCGGTTCAAGAAGTAAATACAGGTATGTACGCTTTTGATAGTAAAAAATTATGGCCTTGCTTAGATCAGCTATCTGATGATAATGCCCAAGGTGAATTGTATATTACTGATGTAGTTGGTATTCTCGTAAATGGTGGCGATACAGTAAGCGCATACATGACTAAAGATTTTGAAGAGTCTTTAGGCGTAAACTCTCGCTTGCAATTAGCGGAAGCTGAATCTATATTAAAACATCGTAAACATATTGAGTTAATGACTGCAGGCGTAACAATTATTGACCCAGATAATACTTATGTAGCTCCAGAGGTAACTGTAGGAGCGGATACTATTTTACATCCTGGTACAATCCTTGAAGGTGACACCGTGATTGGTGAACGTTGTGAAATTGGGCCACATACTCGTTTGACGAATGTTAAAGTTGGTAATGATACGATTATCCACTTTACTTATGGTCATGACTGCGAAGTAAAAGACGGTGTAGATGTAGGGCCATATGTTCATTTGCGTCCAAACACAGTTTTAGGTAACAAGGTTCATGTAGGTAACTTTGTAGAGGTTAAAAACTCTAATGTTGGAGAAGGCACTAAGTTCCCACATCTTTCCTATATCGGTGATAGCGATGTAGGTGCTGGTGTTAATATTGGCTGTGGTACTATTACTGTAAACTATGATGGTAAAGTTAAACATCGTACCACAATCGGTGATGGTGCATTTGTTGGTTGTAACAGTAATTTAGTAGCTCCTGTAACAGTAGGTAATTATAGTTATGTTGGTGCAGGTTCTACTATCACCAAGAATGTACCGGATAAGGCATTGGCGGTAGGTCGTAGCAAGCAAATTGTGAAAGAAAATTGGGTAACAGAGGATACTTTCAGAAAGAAATAAAAAAATCTCATATTTTTTAACACAATTAGGTTAAAATAGTATACAATAAAAAGGCAATAGTGTGTATCTGTAATGTATGGATTATGGATAAGTAACCAGTATAGGAGCAAATGAAAGGGTAACAAAATGGCATTTGAAGACGGCAAAAAACTCAAGATTTTCACAGGTAATGCGAATCCTGCATTGGCAAAGGAAATTTGTGATTATTTAGGGTTGCCTTTAGGTGAAGCATTTGTAGGTCGTTTTAATAATGGCGAAGTACAAATAATGATTGATGAAAGCGTACGTGGCAAAGATGTATTTATCATTCAACCAACAAGCTATCCTGTAAATGATAATTTAATGGAACTCATGGTTATAGCTGATGCGCTAAAACGCGCTTCTGCACGTCATATTACTGCGGTAGTTCCTTACTATGGCTATGCTCGCCAAGACCGTAAAACTCGTGGCCGTGAGCCGATTACAGCTAAATTGGTAGCTAATTTGATGCAAACTGCAGGTATTACACGTCTTGTAACAGTTGATTTGCACGCAGGCCAAATTCAAGGTTTCTTTGATGTGCCTGTAGACCACTTGTTCGGCGCATCTATTTTGGCTAAATATATTAATGAAAAAAATATGGAAGATGTTATTGTTGTATCTCCAGACCTTGGAGGTGTTACAAGAGCTCGTGATTTGGCTGACCGCATCGGTGCACCGATTGCAATCATTGAGAAAAAACGCCCTGAACCGGGTGTGGCTAAAGTTATGAATCTCATCGGTGATGTAGCAGGTAAAAACTGTATTATTATCGATGATATCGTGGATACAGCTGGCTCCTTGGTTGAAGGTGCAAAAGCATTGGAAGAATTCGGTGCTAAATCCATTACTGCAGCTGTTACGCATGCAGTGTTGACAGATCCGGCAAGTGAACGAATTGCAAATTCCAACATTAAGGAACTTATCGTTACTAATACAATTCCATTGCCAGAAAATTGTAAATTACCGAATATTACGCAATTATCTGTAGCTCCATTGTTGGGCGAAGCAATTATGCGTATCTTCCATGAAGTATCTGTAAGTAATTTATTCGACAAATAATAGGTGATTCTTGAAATTAGTAGTAGGCCTTGGTAATCCAGGCAAGCAATATGAAGCGACAAAACATAATATTGGATTTATGGTTATTGACGCCATTGCCGACAGCGTACCTCATACGCCTTGGAAAGAGGAGCAACGTGCAGAGGTGTGCAGTATTACCGTAGATGGTGAAAAAGTATTGCTTGTAAAGCCGCAAACATTTATGAATGTAAGTGGTGAGTCTGTAGGACCGTTGATGCGGTACTACAAAATTGATCCATCTGATGTGTATTGCATCTATGATGATATGGATTTACCCGTAGGCAAGTTGCGTATTCGACCAAATGGTAGCTCTGGTGGTCATAATGGTATTAAATCGTTAATATCTCATTTGGGTACGGAGAATTTTCCTCGCTTCCGTGTGGGTATAGGCCGCCCCTTGCCACAGTGGACTGTGACTGACCATGTATTAGCGCCATTTACTGAAGAGTCGCAAGAGAAAGTACAAAAAGGTATCAAGGATACGGTGAAAGCTGTATTAGGAACCTTAGAGGTGGGCATCGATAAAGGGATGAATCAATTCAATCCAAAACGTCGTCCACATCGATAAATACATGCATAAGGGCATGAGTCTCATAGAGATTCATGCCCTTTTTACGAGGTACGTATGAGCAATCAAGAAAGAATGCCTTTTGTAGAGGCTTTAGAATCCTATAAAGATAAACATTTTATGCCCTTTCATACGCCAGGACATAAGATAGGTGGTGAAGCACCTAAATTATTAAAGGACTGGATGGGGCTAGCGTTACCCTATGATTTAGGCGTTATGTATGCCTTAGATGATTTACATGAGCCCGAACGAGAGTTAAAAGAAGCGCAAGATTTAACGGCTGAACTATATGGCGCTGAGTACTGTTGGTTTTCAATTAATGGCACTACAGCTTTGATTGAAGCCATGATCATGGGCACTGTAGGTCCTGATGAATCTATTATCATTCCTCGTGAGGCACATCGATCTGTCATTAGTGGCCTTGTCTTATCTGGGGCCAAACCAGTATATATGGACTGTAATTTTGATGAACGATGGGGTATTCCACTAGGTGTATCCCTAGTAAATGCAATCAAAACAATGGATGCACATCCTGAGGCAAAGGCAATTCTCTTGGTATATCCAAACTATTATGGCATAGGGGTAGATATTGTTAGTATTGTAAAAGAAGCTCATAAGCGGGGACTTATTGTTCTTGTTGATGAAGCTCATGGTCCTCATTTGCCGTTCTCTGAAAGGTTGCCTATAGAGGCTATAGAGGCTGGAGCAGATTTAGTGGCACAAAGTACACATAAATCTGTTGGCTCTTTGACACAAACATCTTGGCTATTAGGGCAAGGTAAAAGAATTAATAAGCGGCGTATCACGCAGATGCATCAAATGCTACAAAGTACGAGCCCAAACTATATTTTTCTGGCTTCCTTAGATATGGCGCGATATCAATTAGCCACAGACGGTAAAGATTTAGTAAGTCGAGCAGTAGAGTTAAGCGCATATTTACGGGAGAAACTCAATAAAATTTCTGGTATTGCTACTATGGAATATACAGATATTCAAGAGACCATAATAAACTATGATTCTACTAAGGTGCTAATCGATGCAAAAGGCTTAGGTTTAACAGGTGTAGAATTTGAACACTTATTGCGTAATCATCGTATCGAAGTGGAGTTAGTACAGGCAAATCATGTGTTAGTACTTATTACAATTGGTGACACTAAAGAATCTGTGGATATCCTTATTAAGGCTGTACGAGCTGTAAGTGATGACGTACTAAGAGATTCTTCAAAAATTAGAAACATAGATTTAGCGGGCTTATATGAACCTAGCAGCGAGTCCGCTTTGCTACCAGCGCCTCAAGTTCGTGTTACCCCTCGTAATGCCATGTATGCAAATCGTGAGCAAGTACCATTAAAAGAAGCAGTTCATCGCATTGCAGGAGAGACCATTGCTTATTATCCACCAGGTATTCCATGTGTAGCAGTAGGTGAAGAGATTAGTGACTCTGTGTTACAATATATAGAGAATC
>NZ_CALLVP010000095.1 GCF_938010505.1 uncultured Veillonella sp.
TACCACTTTCCTCACCACGGTAATAGATCCTTCGCTCGCGCTCAGGATGACGTCTGACTATCAGCTTATCCTCACTCATACAAAAATACGGTACCCATCACATCTGATGAGTACCATATTTTATGTTTCTTAAGTTATTTCCTTACGCTTGCTTTCCGTTACGCTTTCGGGGAAATATGAGAACCGTACACATCGCGGTAATCATTTTTCGCCTTATCGTCTTCACTGTTGACGCGGACACGTTCTACCTTGTTTCTGTCATTGTCCTTGCCGGAAATGCGGTCAACACGGATACGATCCAGACGGATCTGGCGGAGTTCCGGTTCGAACTCATTCATGGCTCTGTCCATATTGTCATCTACCGGCGCTCCATTCTTCAATGCACGATAGAACATCGCCGCAAATTCATAGCGGGTCATAGTACGGTCGCCGCCAAACATGCCGTCCGGATACCCTTCAAGGATACCGTTTCCTGCCAATGTAGCCACATATTCATAAGCCCAGTGGTTTTCCGGCACATCGGGGAAGTCCTTCTTTTTACCCATATCCAGGATGCCGAGAATGGAATTCATTTTCTGCTCCATGGTATCCAGACGTTTCTTCAAGTCCTTGTTCTCATCACGGAGATCGACGATTTCTTTCGCCATGGCTACTTTGGATGTGGATACATGGTTGCCCTGCCCCAGCTTCACGCTGACTCCGGCATTTACCATGTTTTCTCCTCCGCCGAAGGAACCTCCCACGCTGAACATGGTGTCTTCATTGGGACGGTAGAATGCCCCTACCGCGACTGCATGGGCGTCTTTATAGTTGCCGTAGCCCGCTGCCACATCCCACTTGTCATCGGGGTCAAAGTCCAGCGGATGGAGGGCGGCCAGTGCTGCCGCTCCTGCTCCTACTCTGTCCATCCGGTCGCCCAGTTCATTGATGGCTCCTCCTATGTTGTTGATTGTCTGGTTTGTTTTCCACAGCTGTTCCCCGTTGACGGCGTCAGTGCTGTTTGCGCTGATGTCTCCGGCTGCTACGTTGGTGATTTTCTTGTTCCCTGCGTTGATGCCGCTGTTGTCGATTTTCACGTCTCCCACGGTCAGGGTGTTGGTAGTCACACTGTTCAATCCTTTCAGGTCTTTGGCAAGGCGGACTTTCAGGTTGTTATTGCCGTCGGATACGACGCCGAGATTGTCTTCTGTGGTCAGTTTGTTTGTGTCTGTAATGCCTCCGACGACGTTCACCTGTTCGTTCAGTTTCTTCTTGATGACCGCCCCTGTATCACCGCCGTACTTCATGCCGTCATTTAGGGTAGCCACTTCTTCTTTGGTTCCGTCCGGTTTTTCGTATACGATACGGGTCGTGGTCGTACCGGCCGCGCCGTCTACTCCGGGTTTGCCGTCACGGGTGACGGAGATGTTTGTCGTTTTTCCGTCGTTACCATTAATACCGATTTTGCCATTTTTGCCGTTTTCACCTGTGGCGACAATGGTTTCGGTTTTCAGGTTCTTGTCCATTTTGACGGTGAGGTTTCCGTTCGAGTCGGCAAAGGTTTTGATGTTTTCACCGGAGTATTCGGAGGCATCTTTTGTCCCTTCTCCTTTGATGGTGACTTTTTCTCCCAGGTTCCGGTGGAATTTTCCGTCGTTGCCGGCAAATTCCATGCCTTTTTTCGTCAGTTCTTCAGATGTATTGGTAATCTTTTGGTCTACGGCTTTGAGCTGGTCTTCCGTAGCTGCCTGTCCGCTGGTGTAGTTGTTCGGATCCCAGGTTTTGTTGGTCAGTCCGTTGACGGTTCCTTTTTCTCCATTGATTTTCACTTTTCCGGCGTCGATGTTTCCTGTCGTGCCGTTAATAGTGACTTTGTCTCCGGCTTTGATGATGCCTGTTGTGCCATCCATTGCAATTTGTTTCTTTGAATCTGTACCCAATGTCACTTGGTCTTTGAGACCAACTTCATAATTCTTGGAACCATTCAGATTATCAGTGGCTGTAACAGTAATATTTTTACCAGCAGTAACGGTAGTAGTCGCAGCTGCAGTCGCTTTATCCAATTGAGATTTATTAACTGCATCTTTATCATCAACACCATCAGCTACATTGGTAATCTTATTGCCCCCATTATTTAGGCCATCACCTGTTAAGGATACGGTCTTATTACCTGTTGGGTCTGCTTTATTGATGGTAATACCGTCTTTATTAACAACGGTCTTGTTGCCTGCATTATCTTCAGTCGTTACACCGTTTGCATTAGTAACGGTTTTGTTACCATTGCCATCTTGAGCTGTTACGCTGGTCACGGTAATATCGTCTTTCATAGCGACACGAACAGATGTGCCGTCTACCTTTGTAGAGATATTTTTACCATCGCCGATCACATCAACATCTTCACCAAGAGGTTTATGAACCTTGTTACCGTCTTCCGCTTTGATACCGAAGCCTTTTGCAGTCAATGCATCGCTTTGAGATTTCAATTGGCCGAGATTTACTGCATCAGTATCGCTGGTGCCATTGGCAACGTTTTGGATTCTTGTGCTGTTAGCATTGATACCATTTGTCGTCATAGAAGGACCGTTATTGATGGTAACACCATTGGTATCTATAGTCGTATTGCCGGTCGTAACGGATTCTAAGCCGGTAAGTTTTTTAGCTAACCGTACTTTCAGATTGTTAGTACCGTCAGATACAACACCGATATTGTCATCGGTAGTCAATTTACCTTCATCCGTAATGCCACCAACTACGTTTACTTGTTCATTAAGTTTCTTATTGATGACATTTCCTGTGTCACCACCGTACTTCATGCCGTCATCCAATGTAGCTACGTCATGTTTAGTACCATTCTTTTCTTCCACAACGAGGCGTGTGATGCTATTGCCGTCAACGCCAGCTTTGCCTTCGCCACCCTTAATGGAGATGCCGTTAGCACCGTCCTTGCCGTTCAATCCGATGGAGCCGTCTTTGCCATTGATTACTACAGCGGAGCCGTCTTTACCGTTAACGCCGATAGAGCCGTCTTTGCCGTCAGCACCCTTCTTACCAAGCACTAAGTCGTCGCTTACATTGACTTTATACGGATTATTAGCAGAACCGTCGCCTTCAACGGTTGTGTTTTTACCGTCCACAAGTTTAGTCGCATTGGAACCGATTTCGTCACGTAATTGAGCAAGGTTGACAGCATCTGTTAAATCTGTACCCTTAGCTACATTCTTAATTTGGTTACCGCCATTATTTAGACCATCACCTGTTAAAGATACGGTCTTATTACCTGTTGGGTCTACCTTATTGATGGTAATACCGTCTTTATTAACAACGGTCTTGTTTCCAGCATTATCTTCAGTCGTTACACCGTTTGCATTAGTAACGGTTTTGTTACCATTTCCATCTTGAGCTGTTACGCTAGTCACGGTAATATCGTCTTTCATAGCGACACGAACGGATGTGCCGTCTACCTTTGTAGAGATATTTTTGCCATCGCCGATTACGTCAACATCTTCACCAAGAGCTTTATGAACCTTGTTGCCGTCTTCCGCTTTGATACCGAAACCTTTGGCAGTCAATGCATCGCTTTGAGATTTTAATTGACCGAAGTTAACTGCATCACTGTTATCAGTACCATTAGCTACATTAGTAATCTTCTTACCGCCTGCGTCGATGCCGGTCTTAACGATCTTAGGACCGTTGTTGATAGTCACACCATTCGTTGTCATCGTAGTATCGCCAGTTTTAACCGTATTAGCATTCACAGTATTAAGACCATTAAGATCCTTCGCCAATTTTACGGTCATCTTATTATTTGTGGCTTCTGTAACGACACCGATATTATTATCAGTTAAATTATTTCCGTTCGCACCACCAAGGATAGACATAGCTTGATTGGAACCACGGTGTATCACATTATTGTCAGCCGCCGCGGTAGCACCGATTGTAGAATTGTCGGAGCCAAAGCGCAATGGTAATGTATGGTTATACAATTGGCTACCATTGATAGCATCTGTACTGGTGGTACTTACCAAACCAGCTGCTACATTTTGAATTCGTCTTTCCTTGCCTACGGAGCCGACAGTGACTACGCCTGCAGGTGTACCGCCTGCATAGTTATAGGTACCGTTACCTGTGTATGCATCCATGCCTTTTGTACTGGCACCGGCTACTACATAAGCGGATTTACTACCTAAGTATACGGAATTACCCAATGTTGCCGTCACATCGCTACCCAATATTTGAGTATCGGAGAGATTACGTGCTGTATTGGATGTGTCGATGGTATTGTTATTACCTACAATACCGATATTTTTAAGATCTTTGTTGCCACTGTTTTTGGCTTGAATAGTATTCTTGGAACCTGTTACAGAAATACCGAGGATATTGCCTGCATCGCCTTGAGTAGACGCATCAGGATCACCGGAAACAGTATTATCATTACCGGTGATCATCACATCTTCGATTTTCTTAGGTGTTGTCAATAACGCCATGGATTCCAATTTAACGGTATTACTATTACCGACAAGTCTATTCTTATTACCTTCTAAACGGTTTTGATTACCGAATACACCGGAATTAGTAGCTGTAATAGTAGCTCCAGTCCCTGCCGGATTGTTGCTGTTATCACTACCTACCACATATGTATTGGCACCGGATACGGCACTTCTTGCACCAATTGCAGCGGATGTACTTCCGGATGCTTGTGCTTGTGTACCGATAGCAAGAGCATCATTAGCTAAAGCTTGTGCTGTATCACCTAATGCACTCGCACTCTTACTATTACTTTTAGCATCGCTACCGATAGCAATCGCCTTGCTGTCGGATACGCCTGCGGAATAACCGATGGCAATCGCTTTATCTACCGCATCGCCTTTGTTTTTAATGGATGATGTAGCCAGTGTACCCATAGCAATAGAACTATTACCTGCGGATTGAGCACCGGCACCGATAGCCATGTTGTATTCATAACCGGTAACGGCAAGTGTTTGTTTTAGACCATTTGCAGCATTGCCGTCAGAATATCCTACACCAAGAGTGATACTGCCCGTACTTTGAGCTTCATTGTTATTACCAATAGCAACGCTTCGTTCGCCTAATGCCTTAATACTCACACCGGCAGCCATGGAATCTACACCGGAAGCCAAATCATTGTTAAAGTTATTATTATTCGATGATTTTACAGAGTAATAATGCGTTTTTGAAGTATCTACCAATTCTTTAACTTGTTTTACGTTAGTAGCATCGGTATCTAATACACCTGGTGCCACATTGCGGACAATAGTACCTTTACCGCTCGTGTTGCGAAGAGTAATGCTATTATCGGCAGGGCCTGTGGTTACGGTATCGTAGAATATCCCGGTATTGCCGGTACCACCAGCTCCGGCATTCGTTACACGAGCCACTGTATCATCAATGGATCTTTTCAATTGTGCTACTGTAACTGCATCTTGATCCGCAGAACCATCGGCTACATTTACGATACGACGCAATGCACCGGTGTCACCTACGGAAACCACGTTTCTTGGTTTTGCTTGACCGGTTAAATATCCGGTACCCGTATTCATAGCAGCGGTCGCTACTGAACTATTCCCAAGAGCGATATTGCCATCTTCAGAGCGAGCACCTTGACCGATTGCAACACTGGCAGCACCTGTTGCTCTTGCGTTAAAACCGATTGCGGTAGCGCCATTATCATTAGCACTAGCTTGATAGCCGATAGCTACTGCATCATCAGCCGCTATAGTTTCACTACCAATAGCAGTAGATTGAATTCTAGATACAGGTGCATTATTTTTATTAGCATGATAACCGATGGATACGTTTTTGCCTTCTGATGTATTACCGGTAGAACCTATATTTGTACCGGCTTCGGAACCGATAGCCACATTATGATCACTTTTAACGGCTTTGCCAGTTTTGTAACCGATAGCGATGTTTTGTTGACCATCTATATCATGACCGGCATTGTCACCGATGACAACATGAGAACCTTTAGCCCCCAACAAGTCACCAACCATACCTTTACCGGCATTATTACCGACAACAACAGAGCCTATAGCGGTAGATTCAGCCTTATTACCAATAGCGATACCTGCAACTGCATTAGCTAGTGCTTCAGTACCAATGGCAACGGAATCTGCTTGACCTGCCGAAGCTTTTTTACCCATCGCAACTGCGCCTACATCGCCAGCTTTCGCTTCCGTACCGAGAGATAAGCTGTCTTGTCCGGACGCAACGGTCTCCTTACCGATAGCAACACCGGCTTCACTTTTAACTTTTGTCCCATCACCGATAGCAATCGCACTATTGCTGTTCTTTTCAACAGTAGTAGTGTTACCGATAGCTATGGCATTGTTTGATGCAATAGTTTTAGCATCGGTGCCGATTGCCATGCTATTGCTCACAAGTTGAGTATTAGCACCATCATTGTAAACTGTGGCCCTTTTACCCATAGCGATAGAAGTATTGCCACGTGCATTGGCTTTATCACCAATGGATACGCTGGACTGCCCACCGCCAAGAACGACAACGGAGCTGTTGCCATCAGCTGTCATGCCCGCAAAGGACCCGCTAGTTGCATTATTACCTATAGCAACACTTCTGCTAGCAGTACCGGAAGCTCGAGCATCATTACCGATAGCTAATGAATCCTGAGCACCCGCATAAGACTTAACACCTACAGCAATTGCATCATCACCTAGTGCCTGTGCATCATCACCTGTAGATTTGGCTCTGAAATATTTCATGCCCGATTTAGTTGGATCTAAACCCAATTTAGTGTTGAGGTCTTCCAATTTATCAATGGCGACTTTATTTTTATCGATATTTGTCTTATTGGTTCCAATTGCAGTCTTATTTGTATTGATAGCATTAGTATTTGCTTGAATATTGGTCTTATTAGTATTAATAGAACCAGTATTAGCTGCAATGGTATTTTTATTAGTATCTATAGCCGCCTTGTTTTTAGCGATTTCTGTCTTATTGGTTTCAGTCGCAGTTTTATTTGCAGCAATAGCTGTCTTATTCGTTTCGATTGCTGCTTTATTAGTCCCAATATCTGTCTTATTTTGGGTAATATTTGTTGTAGCTGTTGCCATTTCAGCGGTAGTAGCAACACCTGTCGCAGCAACGGTAATCGTATTAGTTGCAGCATCCTTAGTTACAGAAATATTAGGGCCAGCAACAATTTTATCACCGTCATTAATCGTTTCCGCCTGAACACCGCAGATTGCTCCCATGAGGAACATACCTACCAACAACGCTCTGCTTAAGCCTTTAGCTGAAGTCGAAATAGACTTTAATAGAGGGTTGCCATTCGCCTTACCCCCATTTTTTGCTAATTCTGACACTACTTCATATTGACCTTTTGTGCGATTATACACGACCTTATAGACTCGATTCATTACATCACTCCTATTTTAACAACATAAGAATTTGAAACACACTAAAAACTTTTAATTATACATTTATAACATACCCTAATGATAATCAGGTTTATACTACCATTATTTTTTATCGAAATCAATACTTTTTTCATCTTGTTTTCACAATTAATTTAGAGTAATCAAACATTTGTGACAAATACCTATGCCTTCTATTAAACTTACGAGAATAGAATCTTTCACCATCAATTCGATGACTGCGCTCTACTTTTCCATTCTGCCACGGAGAAAATGGCCTTGTCGTCTTATGCTCTATTCCTAATCTTTTTAATACAATATCAAATAAACACTCTCGATCTTTTACTCCATAGTTTGTAAATTCACGACCATTATCTGTTTGTATTGTATGAATAGGAAATCCCATTTTGCCTTCTAAATTTAATAAGAACCGACTTGTATTAGTAACACTTTTTTAATCTATAATTTTTAGAATTCTCTTTCTAGAAAACTCATCAATAGCTGTAAGTTGATAGTAAGATTTTCCTTGTGTTGAAAAATCTAAACTCTCACGAGGTACGTATTTTATATCAATCTGAACCTTTTCTCCTGGATATGTTACTAGATCTGGTTTCCACTTGCTTTTTGGAATAGATTTAACAACCTTTTTCTCTCTTAAATTGCAATATGAAATTGAACAGTACTTAAATCCACTATTTTATTAACTT
>NZ_CALLVP010000096.1 GCF_938010505.1 uncultured Veillonella sp.
GATGGGAGTGATTATTTTATATGTATAAATATGGCAAGAGCTGTATTAAAAAGTTGTTATACTTTGTTGCAATATGTATTGCAATTTTAGCAGTTTCTATTGGGATTATGTGGGGATTATCTTCAGATTATAAGTTATATGGTGTACCGGTGCTTAATTATCATCAAATAAATGATGATAAGCATTCTGCTTTAACACTGCATGTGGACCAGTTCAAGGAGCAGATGGAATATCTCCATAATCATGGTTATCATACGATTACATTGGATCAATTGTATGATTATTTGCAGAAAGGTAAGGCGTTACCAGATAAGCCAATTGTTATCACTTTTGATGATGGTTATGTTGATAATTATGAACATGCTTTACCTATATTACAGGAATATAATATGAAGGCTACTTTGTTTATGATTAGCGACGCAGCTAATACACCTGGTTTTGTTAATACTACACAAATGCGCCAAATGGAATCTTCCGGCTTTGATATTCAAGGTCATACAAATCATCATAAGATACTAACGCATATGGAACCCACCGAATTGCCTGATGCCATTCTCGGTGGTAAAACATCTATGGAAGGTATCTTAGGAGAACCTATCAATTATTTGGCATATCCTGGTGGCTTTAACGATATGCTCATTCAATATGTTACTAAACAGTCTGGATATAACATGGCTTTCACCGTCCAACCAGGGACAGTAAAGCCAGGGGATAATCTCTATGCCTTAGATCGATTAGCCATATTCCAAGGTGATACACCGTTTTTATCGTTCTGGTTGCGTCTACATTGCGCACCACTTATTAAGTATACTTGGGCATTGCGTGATATATTACGCGATAATGGATGGCCGATATTGGCGTCTGTTGTGCCTTTATTTTAGGAGGAATTATGTCTTACGAAGTTGTAGCAAGACCATTACGTGTTGCAGTCTTAACTGTATCTGATACTCGTACATTAGAAACTGATAAGGGGGGCAATAAGGTCCAAGAGTTCTTGGAACAAGCGAATCATATTGTGGTAGAACGCAAAATTGTCATTGATGATTATGATGCTATAAGAAATGCCATGATTCCATGGTGTAATGATGAGGCTGTTGATGTAATTATCTCCACTGGTGGAACTGGTATAGCTATGAGAGATGTTACCATCGAAGCGGTGAATAGCCTATATGAAAAGCATATTCCAGGCTTTGGTGAAATTTTTAGATATTTATCCTATACAGAGGATATTGGTACAAAAGCAATGGCATCTCGTGCAGAAGCTGGTGTTAATAATAACACTTTAATTTTCTCCGTTCCTGGTTCTGTAGGGGCTGTTACCTTGGCGATGAGCAAACTCATCATTCCTGAAATGGGTCATTTGGTGAGAGAAATTACAAAATAATACATATATTGAGACTGCTCTTTTGTGGAGCAGTCTTTTTTTTGAAAGTGCGATAATAATAAGCATTTTGTGCAGATTAAAGCAGTCGTTTGGCACATAAAGCATGTGCATGAGAACTAAGTGAATTTTTTCGTTATATTTAAAACAATACCATTGCAGTATTGTTTTATTTCATTTATACTAGATTTAGTAATACGTTTGTCCGAGTGCACGAGAAAGGAGACTTTATGAAGTTAAATCAGGCCACGGATTATGCATTTCGCATGGTCTTGCATATGGCGCTATTACCTTCGGGATCGAAGATAACTGGTGCTGTATTGGCTGAGCAAGAGTTGATTCCAGAACGCTTTTTGCTCAAGATTATGCGTAGTCTCATTGCAGCAGGAATTATGAAATCTTTCAGAGGGGTAGATGGTGGGTTTGCCCTGAATCGAAGCCCTCAAGAGATCTCGTTGCTTGATGTAATTAGAGCCGTAGAAGGGGATGCGTATTTACAACGTTGTTTATATGATGTAGGTTCTTGCTCTAAGTCTTGTAAGGGGCATTGTGCTATAAATGAAGCAATGGGCGTGATTCAGCATCAATTGGTCAATCAGTTGGAAGCGGTTAATTTTAAGACCCTTGCCCAACGAGAACAGTTGATTATCGCTGAGGCTTGAGCTTTTTTACAGTCGCAATGATGCAAGGTTTTTTGTAAAAGCTCGTCAAGTGATGTTAGTATTTTATTCTAAGGAGGAAAACACATGTTTGAAGCTGTAGATTTAGCCCGATTGCAATTCGCGCTAACATCTATCTATCACTGGTTATTTGTGCCGTTCACACTAGGTATGACAGTGATTGTTGCTGCTTTAGAGTGGACCTACGTGTCGACTGGTAAAGAAGTATACAAAAAAATGGCTAAGTTCTGGGGCAAATTGTTCCTAATTAACTTTGCTATGGGTGTGGTGACTGGTATTGTTCAGGAATTCCATTTCGGTATGAACTGGGCAGAATATTCTCGTTTTATGGGTGACATTTTCGGCGCTCCATTGGCCCTTGAAGCATTAATGGCATTTTTCTTGGAATCTACATTCATGGGCGTTTGGATTTTCGGTTGGGATCGCTTACATAAATGTGTTCACGCCCTTGTAGCTACATTTGTAGCATTAGGTACAAATCTATCTGCGTTCTGGATTCTTGTAGCAAACTCTTTTATGCAACATCCTGTAGGTTTTGTATTACGCAATGGCCGTGCAGAGATGGAAAATTTCTTGATCATCGTTCAAAATGGCTATGTACCTGGACAATTTTTCCATATTGTATTGAATGGTTTATTAACAGCTGGCGTAATTATTATGGCAGTCAGTGCATGGCACTTATTACGCAATAATGCGACAGAGTTCTACCGTCGCTCTGCTAAATGGGGCATGGTTATCGCTCTAGTATTCGGTACTTTAGGTGCATTAGCTGGTCATCACCAAGGTCAATACATCACAAAAGTACAACCTATGAAAATGGCTGCTATGGAAGCTTTGTGGGAAACACAAGATCCAGCTCCATTCTCTTTGGTAGCTAACATTGATACTAAGGCACAAAAGAATACAAATGCTCTTGAAATTCCTGGTGGTTTATCCTTCTTGACTCAAAACTCCTTTACGTCTGGTAAGGTAGAAGGTATCAAAGACCTTCAAGCAAAAGCGGAGGCTCAATATGGCCCTGGCAACTATATTCCAGATGTTCCAGCAATCTTCTGGACATTCCGTGTCATGGTAGCATCCGGTTCTCTTATGTTACTTGTTGCCTTTGTAGGTCTTATCCTAAATGCAAAAGATAAACTTGTTGAAAACCGCACATTCTTAAAAATTATGTTCTGGATGTTGCCATTGCCATTTATCGCTCACTCCACTGGTTGGTTTGTAGCGGAAGCAGGTCGTCAACCATGGCTTGTATATGGTTTGCAATTGACTGCAGATGGTGCGTCTAAATCTGTAACGGCTCCAGAAATTATGACTACAATCATCGGCTTTACACTTGTGTATATCGTGGCTGCTATCGCAGCTATCTACCTTGCTGTAGAACACATTAAAAAAGGTCCGGATGGCAACCCATCTCATGATGTAGTTGAAAAAGAGGAGGCGAGATTATGGAATTAATTTTTAATAACCTTGAAGTGGTATGGTTTATCTTAATTACTGTACTATTCGCTGGCTTCTTCTTATTAGAAGGTTTTGATTATGGTACTGGTATTTTGTTACCATTCATTGGTAAAACTGACGTTGAACGTCGTCAAATGATCAATGCCTTAGGTCCTGTGTGGGATGGTAATGAGGTATGGATGATTACTGCTGGTGGTGCATTATTCGCTTCCTTCCCTCACGTGTATGCTACATTATTTAGTGGATTCTATTTGGCGTTATTCTTGATGCTTGCGGCTCTTATTATCCGTGGTGTATCCTTTGAATTCCGTTCCAAAAGCCCTAATTTGTTATGGCGTAAAACATTCGACTACTGCATCTTCTTTGGCTCTTTGATTCCTGCACTATTGTGGGGTGTTACAGTAGGTAACTTGATTCAAGGTACTCCAATTGATGCAAGTATGACATATGTTGGTACATTTTTTGATTTATTAAGTCCTTACACAGTACTTTGTGGTATTGCGTTCATTTTGGTATTTACATACCATGGTGGCTTATTTACTTCTATTAAAACAGCTGGCGCTATTTCTGAACGCGCTCGTGCTGCTTCTTTGGTAGTAGGTGTTCCTACAGCTATCGGTGCATTAGCATTGGTAGGTGCAACTTACGTATATACAGATTTGTTTAATTCTGTATTAGCTGTAGTTTGCTTTGCATTAACTATCGTGTTCTTCCTCATTTCTTGGGGCGCAGCACGAACTCGGAATACAAAATGGGGGTTCCTATTCAGCTGTTTATCTGTTATTTCTGTAACAGCTGCATACTTTGCAGGTTTGTTCCCTCGCATTATGGTTTCTTCTTTGAATCCTGAGTGGAGCTTGACTATTACTAATGCAGCTAACTCTACTTACACGTTGACTTTGATGACTTGTGTAGCATTCGTATTTGTGCCAATCATTTTGGTTTATCAATCTTGGGTATATTGGACATTCCGTCATCGTGTAACAGAAAAAGATTTACACTATTAATAGAATAGCCTTATAACTCTTGTGAGTAAAAATTAAATCTTAATGTGAGGCGTGCCGTAGCGGCACGCCTCTTTTTTGTGGTAAGATGATTATAATATTGATAAATTTAGATTCACTTGGACTCTTTTAGGCCTATTTAAAGGAATTTAAATTTGTTTGATTTTATATATTTAAGTTGATTTACCATAGAGGATAGTATGATACAGCGTACCGCATTTAAAGCGCTGCTAGAACATAAAGGACGGCTTGGATTACTCGGTTTAACCTGTTTAATAGAAAGTCTATCAATTGTTGGGCAAGCTTGGTTCTTTGGAACCTTAATAAATAACCTTATATTTTTGGAACATACACTAGCTGATGAAATGAATACCATCATTTATTTGTTTATAGCTATTGTTATGAGATTGGTGGCACATTACGTTCAAGAGGCAGTGGCAAATCACTTGGGGAGTGCTGTAAAAGCATCCTTTAGAGAACGCTCTTTGGCCCATATGTTTAAGCTTGGTGTACAACATAAGGAACGTCATGGCGATGTCATCCATATGCTTACCGATGGTTTAGAGCAAGTTGATGCATATGTGGCTCGTTACATTCCGCAGATTTTATACGCTATTATGATTCCACTTATTATGGGAATCGCCATTATAGATACATTACCAATAATTGGCATTATTTTAATTGTTACGGTGCCTTTAATTCCATTTTTTATGATCTTGATTGGGAAGCAAGCTGATCGATTAAATAAGGAACAATGGGAGCGTATGAGCTTCCTATCGGGGCATTTTTTAGACGTATTGCAAGGGATTACTACGCTAAAACTCTTTGGTCGTGCAAAAGATCAAATTAAGGTTATTGGTCGATTATCTCAAGAGTTTAAAGATTCTACTTTACGAGTGTTGCGCGTAGCCTTTTTATCTGCATTAGTACTTGAATTAGTGAGTACTATAAGTACAGCTCTGATTGCGGTATATTTAGGCCTAACCTTATTAGATGGTGAAATTACATTCTTTTCAGCCTTCTTTATTTTGTTGTTAGCGCCGGAGTTCTATACTCCATTTAGACA
>NZ_CALLVP010000097.1 GCF_938010505.1 uncultured Veillonella sp.
TGTTTCTGTTTCTGTTTCTGTTTCTGTTTCTGTTTCTGTTTCTGTTTCTGTTTCTAACAAGTATACCACTTAATCATGATGTGGTTTCAATGCTTTTTCGTAGTTTTCAGAAACTTTGTCCCAGTTAATAACTCGGAAGAATTCCTTGATATAGTCTGGGCGACGGTTTTGGTAGTGCAAGTAGTATGCATGTTCCCAAACGTCTAAGCATAGAATTGCTTTTTTACCTTCCAATAAAGGGTTATCTTGGTTCGCAGAGGATGTCACTTCTAGCTTGCCATCTTTGTTAACTACAAGCCAAGCCCAACCAGAGCCAAAACGTGTAGCTGCCGCAGTAGAGAAGCTTTCAACAAAAGCATCGTAGCCACCAAGTTCAGCGTCGATAGCCTCTTTCAAAGGACCTTGCAATTTAGAAGTATCTGGTTTTGTCATAATGTCCCAGAACATGGTGTGGTTCTTGTGACCGCCACCATTGTTGATAACTGCTTGACGGATATCTTCAGGCACATTAGCAATATCGCCGAGAATACAATCTACACAACCATACGGAAGATCAGGGTATTTCGCGATAGCAGCGTTCAAATTATTAACATAGGCTTGATGATGCTTGTCATGATGCAACTTCATTGTTTCTGCGTCGATAACAGGCTCAAGGTAATCATACGCATACGGTAATGGTGCGAGTTCGAAAGGTTTCATAGTAGTCCTCCTTAAATTTAGGGCATAGAACAATGCTAACTGTTTCGTATCATCGTTCTTGTGAAAGCGATTCGATGCACCTGCATCGGTAATATAGAATCAATCTACTAGCATAGCATATATACTTCAAGAAGAGACTGATTATCCTAACGTAACCAGAAGTTAGGATATAATATTTTAGCTAACAAATTGATATGAATTATCATTCTTTATCTAATTGTACACATTATATAGAAAAACGTCAATATAAAAGACGAACATAAAAAGGCCATAGGAATTCCTACAGCCTTTAATTAGTTAATTGTTATGTGACTTTTGATCAGCAATAACATAAAGTTTTATATAAATTTGATTCACAAGTTAGTCAATGATGCACTGACACATTTTCATCGTTGTTAATGCCGCTTGATGAGACTCCTCTGTTACGCCAGCACAGCAGCTCGAATCAATGTGAATAGGAATCTCTGGCAAGCCTGCTTTCAGCATAATCGCATTGGACACAACGCAAATATCTGTACATAAGCCGATGAGCGTAATAGACTCAATAGGATTTACCCTATCCATGCCCTCTAACCGTGTAAGCAACTCAAAAGAGGCAAAGTTTGGTTTATCTACAAAGGATACGGGGCTCATGATTGAACGACCTTCTGCAGCCTCAATCAAGCCCTCCACAATATGCCAGCCCTCGGTATTTTTAACGCAGTGTGGCACTGGTAAAAGTTTACCTTCTTGACGCTCCAAGTAATCCCTATCATGTGTATCGCGAGTAAAGATAATAGGGCCATCAAAGCTTTCAATTTTCTTACGCACATTATCTACGATTAACTGTGCTTGCGATGAGCCAAGTGCACCATCTACAAAATCATTTTGCATATCGATTACTACCAGAACCTTTTGCATAGCTCCTCCTGTATATAGCTACAAAATAAAGTATTTATTTCCAATCAATATTAGTTATACTCTTTATTCTTTATAACATCAATAGTATCTACCAACTCTATAAATTGTTATCAAGTTGTTGTGAAAGTGTCATCAAATTGTTGTGAAAGTGTTATCAATGAGTCATCGAAGCCCACCTCATACTTTATCGACAAGTAGATATATGACGGACTTCTATTCTTCTACTATAGCATGTTGCACGCGATTTGGTTCATTATGTGCCAGTTTTCCTGCCGCTGCTGCCGCTACAGCACCTACTAAATCATCAAGGAATGTATTACAGCGTCCCCCTTCTTCGCTATCTAGCTTTTTGATGATACCTGGCTTCACCTTGTCTAAATATCCATAATTTGTAAAGCCAATAGATCCATACAAATTAACGATGGAAAAAGCTAAAATTTCATCAATACCATATAGGCTTTCATCATTAGCAACAATACGTTGCAATGGCTGAGATAATTTATTTTGCTCTGTCAACTTATCAAGCTCTATGCCCGTAATAATTGCATTATGTACCTCCCGTTTAGATAGTACAGACGCCACACTATCTCTACACTCTTCAAGTTTTAAGTTCGGCATATATGGTTTTTGTACATAAAAAACAAGTTCTGCAATGTCCTCTAATGTGACACCCCGTTCAGCGAGAAGCTCGTAAGTATATCTCTCTAAATCTTTTGTAGCCTCCATAAGTCCTCCTTTATCCTTTCTTTAGATTGTTATCAGATAACATGACAATACTAACGGGAATCGTTACAACGAGCGCTTCATCAGTATCAACATGTTTAGTATCCCAATCCGCCTCTTTAGCAGCCTCCTCAAAAATTGGGTACGCTTCACGATCTAGCTTCCAATTATTAGGACCTGCTTCAACAGCTACAATATTACCCTTATCGTCCGTCTTAATCTCTATAGGAACGATTAATGTTCCGTCTGCACTCGTTTCAAAAGCCTCTGGTGGAATGATCACGTTATAAGAAATCTGTTGTTGCAATTCATAATTACGCTTGTCGGCAGGCTTTAAATCTGCAGCTAGAGAACTAATCGGACTCATCATAGATACTAATAAGGCCAATAAAATAACACGGTTAAACATAGTTTCCTCTCATCTTAAAACTCTCTTACTATATGTATTATAAGTTGATTATACCACGAAAAAATCCCTACCGAATTTTTATCGGTAGGGATTCCTTAGATTAGATTTTCTTAACCATTTCAGATTTCAATGCCATCGCACCGAAGCCATCGATTTTACAATCGATATCGTGACCGTCGCTTGCATCGGTTATGAGGCGAATATTTTTTACGCGCGTACCTTGTTTTAATACGCCCGCACCTTTTACTTTGAGGTCTTTTACAATAACAACTGTATCGCCATCAGCGAGCTCGTTGCCGTTAGCATCGCGAATGATTCCCGCTTCAGCTGCAGCTTGTGCGTCAGCCGCTGTCCATTCGTTGCCACACATAGGGCAGATAAACATATGACCGTCTTCGTATGTGTACTCATCGCCACACTTAGGGCAGTTAGGTAAATTTGCCATTTAGATCTCCTTTTTTCACTACATAATGAAAGTATTATACCATATTATTAAAAGCAAGCTCTACAATGATGCCCGTTCTATTGGACATTGTTCGAACTGTTCAGGGATATCTATTCTAATTTGACGATATATGAGATACAACCTATAATATAAATGATAGCCGAGCGAGTAGTGACGTCAGGCTCATCTCAAAAACTGAAAACTCAGGAAATGGCCTTTTGTTTTACCTAGCTACCCAGCGGTAACGAAGGGCTATTTGCTTTTTCTGGAGCAAATACGAACAATAAGTGTTCCGAAGGAAATACCAACTGTCAAAAAGCCAAGAACAGTCGAAAAGATCTCAAATTCACTCATAAGCATCCCTCCCTTTATAAACGAAGAGAGGCCCAACCTCGTCGGCTATCTACTCCATTATAAACCGAACTTATGTTCTATGCAATAAAAAATCTATTAATAAATATTAGTCTATTTATAACTAATAAAGGGAGACTCTTGATAGAGTCTCCCTTTTATTTGTGTACAAGTTGTACGAAATTAATCCATATTTTTCAATCAATATTTTCTGCTATATACTAATAACGAAAGAGCCATTAACGTGAGTTGGGTTCATCTCCGTCTTTTGAGGGAGGTGACATTATGACTGTATACGAAGCATTATCATTAATGATTTTATTCGCTACCCTCGTAGTGTTAATTCTTAAGAAATAATCAATATATTGATTATAAAATAAGATAAACCTAACGTTTAAGACTAAGTACGGCAATACTTAGACACGTTAGGTTTATCAAATTCACAATTTCTTTGATGAGCCTAACGCCTAGAACACGTTAATTGGCTCTTTTGTACTTATAGTATAGTCTGAATTCTAAAGACTGTCAATTTACATCATCCTTAGAGGATATTATAAAATTAAATGGAATATAAATAACAAGCTCTTCTTTAACATCAATATCCCCTATATTCCAAACTGTATCTTTTGCAGACTGTACTAATTTTGAATATATCTCATCATTAGATATATACTCATTTGGATCTAACTCAACAGAAGTAATACGTCCTTGAGAATCCGTTCTTACCTGTAATGCAAAACTATAATCTTTATCATTCTTAGTTCTAAGGACTTCAGCCGGAATCTTTAACTGAGACTGTATCTGCTCATTAAGAGAGCGTTCTATATCAAGCGTGTCCCTCTGATAATCAGCAAAAGCATTAATAGGACTCAAAACAACTAGCAATAAAAATAAATATAAAACTCTAACCATAAAATTTCACCAATCATAACACACAACATAAAATTATTATTGAGTTTTATATTAACAAAACAAATAAAATATGTCCATTTATCTAAGCATCAATACTTTAAGGAAAATAATGACAATTAAAAGTTCATGGATAATTATAATAAAAACAAAGAAAGTACAGCGCTACTAGCGCTGTACTTTCTTGAGTGTCATCATTAACTATACTAACATCTTTTTCTACATCGTATACCAATAAGTATACTATTACGCAAGTCGTCTCCGTAATATAGCATATAAAATCATACTAATAATAACGCTCATAACAGCTTGAATAGCATTAGTTAAAATACTTGCAATGGCTACGCCTGGGTCGAATACAAAGTATTCGGCGATAAAGTAGCCAGCTACGATGATAATACCGCCTACGATAGTTGCTACCAAGGCAGAGGTAGTTGTCTTATTGTTATAGACAGTACCGACAAGATAGCCTTCAATGCCTTTCACCACGAAGGTGATGGGTACAAAGACTGCATAGCCGAGGAATAAATCAGCTAACGCCGGACCGATAGCACCAATATAGGCGCCATATTTTCGACCTAATAATAGAGCTGACGTCATAATAACGACATCTCCTACATTGAAATAGCCGCGAATGCCAGGTACTGGGATTTTCGTGTACATGGTAAACAATGTTGCGAGGGCAATCAATACGGCTGTGAGTACTAACGCGGACGTAGTACTGCGGGGTTGAACGTGTTGCATAGCGTCCTCCTTATAAAAAATAGACATGTGACTATATCCATCACATGTCTATACTATATACCTTTATGGTAACACCTGCAAATAGAAGAAATGAACAATATATCCTTAGCAAATTCTATCGCCATTTACTTTCAGAATAAATACTCTTCACTAGACTTTAACTTAATATAGATACCATTTTATTATCCAGATTCCCTCAAACAACGATGATTAATCAGAAAGGAACTAGCCATGAACGTTTTAATCATTTACACCTATCCTAATCATCAAAGTTTTAATAGCGCTATTCTGAAAGTAGTGCAACAGAATCTTTCAAAGGATCACAATGTGAACACCTTGGATTTATATGAGGAGCAATTCGATCCTATATTGCGATTTGATAACACGCACAAACGTCGCGATTTAAGCACTGTGCCAGACATGGAAAAATATCGTAATTTAGTTACTTGGGCGGACCATATCATCTTTATCTACCCAATTTGGTGGAGCGGTATGCCCGCAATGCTCAAAGGCTTTATCGATCGCGTGTTTACAGCGGGCTTTGCCTATTCATACGGAAAAAGAGGCCTTATAGGTCATTTACAGGGAAAATCCGCCTGGATCATCACAACCCACAACACTCCCGCCTTTTTGACACCGTTTATTCAGGACTATGGCAAGGTATTGAAAAATCAGGTTCTGAAATCCTGTGGCATTAAACCTGTTACACATACCCAGTTGGCGGGCACAGAAAACAGCTCGGACGAAAAACGCCGGCGCTTCTTAGACAAAATTGCTAATATCGCCGGAAGTATTTAACATTTCTAGTATACTATGATTTTTTACCAGAGATTACTTGGTTGCCAAAATCACAAATAAATTTACATTAGACTGCTTACAGTTTGCTCTAAGTCAAAAACAAGCCGTATACGAAAATCTCCCCAATTACATAGATATTACTCTTCAAATCTCTCTTCTACATTGTAGAGAACCTCACAATCACACCCGCCACCTTCATTAATAATCCAGGCTAGTATACTTTCAACATCTACGCTCTGCTTTTCCAAAAATTCTCTTGTGAAAGTCAAACTATGATCGCAACCATCATCCGCCTCTAATTTCTCGTCTACATAGTCAAAGAGATTCCAAAACAATTCTTCGTCCATAGGTAAGCTATCTTGAAAATCCTGTTTTTCTTTAGCTTTATAGTCTTTCAATAATTCCTTTTTACGTGCTTTGTCCATTGTAGTTATTTCCTTTTCATAATTTATTACTCATATAATTCCGGTCGTTCTAATACAGTACCATACTTCAACTTTGGTAGCTTAACTAATTGAGGATACAACTGCTTAACCTCTTTACAAGATTTTAACGTAAGATGTTCTAAATTATTAAGTTCTAAAATTGGAGAATAGTTTTTATCCTTCACTCTAGCAGTAAGGAAACTAAAAAACCGCAACTGCTGCATATGACGTAAAAACCCTAATGATTGAACATTCAGAATTTTAGGAGATGCAAAATCACCTTCTAAAGAAAGACTTTCAATCTTTTTCAAATTGGCTAATGGACTATAATCATCAATTTTTTGAAAGTTTTCAATAGAAAGAGCAACCAAATTCGCTAATTTTGAAATAGGTTCGATGCTTGCCACACTCCTACCTGAGCCAATACTTAAATACTCTAGTGCTTGTAAATTTTCTAGTTTTGAAATATCTGGATAGACCCCCCATTTTATATGTAATTTCTTGAGCTTTTGTTGGGCGCAAACCGCATTAAACAGTTCCTGTGGCATTCTCGTACCAAAAACAAGTTCTGTAAAAGTGTCTGGATTATTTACCAGAAAATCACACCATTCTAGCCAAATACGTTTCTTATCTTTAGCAGAATACCCTTCATCTAACTGTGTGCAATTAATAATTAATTTATCTTCGCCATCATATTCAGAGACTTCTACCACAGACTTTGGATGCTCCTCATCCCTATAGAAATAATTGAAGCCATCTCTGATCTGCTTTTCATTTAATACTGCCATTTTGTATTCCTTATCTACGCCATACACATACGCGTCTTAACAAATCGTAACTATTGCATGGCCCTTTGTGTCTAGCACTTTTTTATAGAACACTTTCATCTGCTCGAAATCGTGGAGAATTTCATCTTTGATTTTCTCCTCTTCCTCATCATAGTCCCAAATATTTGGGTATAGCTCGGCTTCTTTGCAGGCTTTCATATCGAAAGATTCGAGTGTTTGTTCCATATCAAACTGCTCTAAAGCCGCCACGATATCTACTAACTTATCGTGTTCAGTATACGCTAAGTAATCCGATAGTTCTTCAACAGCTGTCATACCAAGCACAGCTTGGCTAAGCGGGTTATTATCATCCTTATGGTCAGTTCCTACGCCAGTTAGCACAAAGTGAAGTACATCCCACATCTTGTCGATATCGAGCAATAATTCATCGTCGTCATTCCACTCTTCAACGCTATCAAGAATTTCCTCTTCTTCTGAGCCCATGGCTTTAAGTTCTTTTAAATTCGCATCGCTTAAACAGCTATAATTTGCAATTAGTCCCATAATTTAATCCTTTCACAAATTCCTCTAAACATTAGAAAAATAGATTTTCCGATTCTGTAACGCTTCCATCATCTTCATGAAAATAGCAGGCATATATAGGTTCACGATGTGCCGCATCATAGAAGTTCTGTAAAATAGGTACAAGTTTCATCTCTATGGGCATATGCAAAGCTTTCACAATGGGTTCCCAAAGTTCCATCGGCGAATAAGAGCTAATATGAGACTGCTTATTCTGACCATAGTCTTCAAGTACTGCCGCATTAGAATACTTACTTGAGTCACAGTAATCATGCCAACAAATACTAAAAGCGATTAATTGGAACAAATCATCCATACTTTCAGCTAAACGACCCGCAGCACCCTCACTACTCCAATAACCTATGGATCCGTCCTCCAATAGATGATATTCACCGCCAGCGCCATCTACAGCAAATGCCATGCCCGGCAAAGAAAATGTGCATCGACCTTCAGCCGTATCACGTTCCTCCAACGCATCTAGCAGGCGAAAATCAAATAGTGTATCAAAATCTTCAGCTAACTTGGCATCATTTCTCAATATATCTAAACAGCTCATCTTACACGCTCCTATTAGCAGAAATTAATCCTAACAATTTAGCCTCCCCTTCATCAGATGTATCTAATAGCGGAATAGCTAACAAAAGTACTTGAAGGGAGTAATAATAAAAACTAAAGAATAAATCATCAGGAAATACATCCTCTTTCTCATATCTAAGAACGTCATCGTCCTCATCATATTCTTCAGACCAAAGATACTCTTCGTTGAGCATATCCTTAAAGTTTGGCAAGGGATCTGCATGCTTTAGCATAAGACCATCTCGAATGCACTCAGCAATCACAGTAAACAACTCAACTAATTGCTCCTCTAAATACTGAGCTACTTCATTATGAGCTCTCTCTTCCTTGGCTTTCTTAAAAATACGAAGTAAGAAAATCATGGCAAATGGTGTAGCATGCCACAATGTGGATTGGTGCTCAATATTTAACGCTATGTCCTCACCAGCTACATCAACAGATTCAATGCTTTCCATGTTCCACAAAATATCAAGCTCTGTAGGAAAATCTGTAGCACGTCCGTAGGTGGTCGTTAACCGATGCCACGGTATATCACTGACTTTTACAGTTTCTATGTATTTTTTAGTCATAGTATCCATTGTATTTACACCCTTATAGTAACCTTTTATATGCACACTTTTATATGCATCCCTTTATATGTATGCCCATATAGTAACACCTTCGGCCACTGATTATTTCTCAATAACCGCTTTTACCAATTCATAGGTGTCTATGAGACGTAGTTTTCCAACCCTAGGATTATCTGTAATCTCCTCATAGATATCTTCCAATGTGCCTGCTGGTGCCAGTTTCCACAGTTTACACGGATATAGTTCAACGGTCCCCATGATTTCTATATGCTCTAACAACAGTCCTAAGTCTTTATGATTAAACCAGCAATCTGTATCGATACCGAAATTTGTATTGTCTTTCCGACAGGCGATTTGCTGTTTAGAAACTCCTCCATTGTTGGTTTTTCTTCTTGTAAAAGCCGCGTACAGGCTAAATGGTACTCAATTTTCCGCGGTGATTGATCTACATCAGATACAAAGACGGTGCCATACTCGTTTTCAAACTTAACAGCTAATACGTCGCCCACCTTAAAATAAGGTTCTCGTTTTATTTTAAAATTACGAATCTTAATAGGCTTTGGATTTTCGCTTTGTAGCTGTGCGACTAACTTATCTAATACCTTTTGACGCTGTTTAAGGGCCTTACTATCGATGTCTAGCCAAAACTCATTAGGCCCCTTAGCGATTATGTCTAAGGCTTTCTCTTTGACGTCATCTGGTAGATGTCCTATCTTCCACAACGAATAGGCCACCGCAGTCCAATAAATCTCTGTATAAAACTCGTCAGTACAAAAATTTTGTTCCTCACTTAAGATTTCAGAAATTATGGTATCAACACTGACGCCATCCTTGTACCGCTCAACAATGGTATTATAAATATCATGACCATCATCACTATCTATTATCTTTACTCCGTCAATAGCCATATGAATCTCCTCTAGGACAACAGCTCTTATTCTATCTCGCCATGAGTCGCTATAAATTCATCCTTAATCTGTTGCAGTTCTTTTTTAGCAACCATGTACTGTTTCAAGTCAATTTGTTCGTTTTCTTTTTGTTCAGTTAAGGCTTTTTCTTTGTTTATGATTTTAATCCAGTCTAATTGTGTACTAAAATCAGTATTCACACCGTCACTATTTTCTCGTAATTCTAACAACGCAGAAACCTCGCTCATACTGAGATTAAACATGTTGCTTTCTAAATCAATAGGTACAAAATAATAACAAACTATATCTGCACCAAACTCATCTTCTAGCTTTAGCCATTCTGTCCCTGAAAGCACGGTAAATCCGAGCGTATCATCGCCAAGGCTTTCAGCAAACCAGCGCACCTCATAATCAGGTTTAACGAAGTCGTTGAAATATTTGATGGTAACGTCCCGATCTTTCTCATCACCGTAAGGAATTAAGAGTTCTTTATCACCCTTTTGTAGCACAATATCATCACCATAGGGCTTGTCATTGCTAACGGTTTGAATATCGATAGGCTTATCCATCATATCATTGAAATAGTTCACCACATCTTCGTCATCCTCGCGCCAATCAATCCAAATGATAGCTTCGGAATCAAATAAATCATTTATATCAATATCATGACTAAAGAAATCTTTAACTAGATTATACATGTCTCCCATCGTCTCTCTCCATTAATTGATTATCCTGCAATATCCGCATCAACAGGATTTCCATTTGCATCAATATGGGCTATGATACAATGTCCCCAGAAGATATCATCGTCGTCATAATAGACCTCTATGGTGCCATCGTTACGAAACGCCAATTCGACCATTGTAATACGCTTGGCAAATATTTCTGCCGTAATCGGATCTTGGTCATCATTGTCGAGCCAATCATTAGCAAGGTCTAATAAGTGCTCACTAATGTATGCACTAATTCGTTGTTCTAAGTCTTTGAAATTATCGATTTTATTGAAAGCCGACAACGCTACGGTACAGCTTTCATCAGAACCCTCGTCTACATCAAGGGTGAATGCATAATCATCAATTCTCGCTGTGTAATATTGATACTCTCGATTTAACAGGAAGTCACCCCTGTCAGTATGAAGGTATTTTGGGGTTTTCAAATACGCCGACAACACCTCTAACTCGCTATGTTTAGCATGTTCCTCTAACACCTGAAGCACATAATAGCGATTATTCCAAGACGGGCACATATAGCCCAAGTCCTCTAAGGGTTTTGCTTTCTTAACTAACAATTTATAGACCCCATGAGGCTCAAAAGAATACCCCCATCTATCGTCAAGACCCTCAATAATCCACGTCAAAATGCCTTCGCTACGGTCAAGCACGTCAGTTCGAGTATCTAAGATAGCATCGGTGGACACCAATGGTCTATGGTACTTCTCTAAATAAGGACTAGCCCCATTTGCGTCACTGCGCGGCAATGCATAGATTTCAAATACTTCAGATTCAAACTCAGCTTCATATTCTGGCAAACGTACAATACTCATAATACTCTCTCCTATTCATCACATTTATACGGTGCAAACTGTTTACAGTTAAGAATTACGACCTTTTATAGATACTGCCACATTATAATCACGCTACTCATCATAATTTCTGTTATATCATGAGCGTTCAGCTACATCGATTCTATGTAATAGCTCTTTCGCTAGCTCTTGGGCTGTTTTGAATTCCTCATTTGAAAGTACCATGAGCACCAAACTATCTGTGCCGATGTCCATGCCTACTAACTTATGGTTTTTCCAAGTAGAATTAAGATGTGCGCACCAGTCCATAATACATTGACCCGCATCAAATGCGTCCGTATCAATAGACATATCTCCAGTTAAATTTTCGCCAGTACATAGATTTTTATTATGGATTAACTTCTGCACATGATAAAGAAAATCTTCTAATTCAATTTTCAAAGATAACTCTACAGCACAACCTTTAGACTGCAGTTTCTCATAGAGGTTCCACCAACTATCTTCTAAGTCTTCCATGGAGTTTAACTTTGCCTTAGTCATAAAAGAGTTAGCTTGTTTAGCATTGCCTAGCAATAGCGTTGCTAACTCTGTAAATGTCGATCGCATCTGCTTTATGTCTAGATTTGCTACTTCTACATACAGACTAGAATCAGGTAATTTCCGCTTTTTCACAAAAGCCCTCATTATCTGTACCGCTTCTGGATAACTCACATCAGCCATACGATAGGTTTTATGATCAATGTCTAAAAATATATCTACTGCATCCTGCGTTTTCCCTACACGAGCCTTCATCGCAGTGCAACCATCAATAGCATGAGGAGGATATAACTCTATATACATAAAAAATCCATCTTCCATAGCCTTGAGGGTATTATCTATGCCTACTATGTTAAAACCGTTCCGATTATAATTGGGACTCTTCATGCGCCACTCTTCGTAATTGTCGAAAAGTTTTTCTTGAATCCAATTGTAAAAGCTCATATACTACTCTCCACTATATACTATCGCTTACATATAATGTTTAACTGAATATGTATCTTAATTATATCATTATTAAGGAATACTTATCATAAAACTTATGTTTAATTAGCATATGAATAATTTCCGATAAAAGGAGGTTTTCAAACCTATTCTGCTCTATGAGACAGTGTTTTAGATTTCAAAACCTAAAAAGAGCCAAGAATTAAATCTTGGCTTCTAAAAAGGCATAATACTAAAAAACATATGCTCATTAATTATTTTTTTTGGTGCGCCTAACCGGAATCGAACCAGTGACACGCAGTTTAGGAAACTGCACAACTATCCAGTGTTTATGCTAGTTCCAAGCACTGTCTTCAGTTTGCTAGCATATATAATTGCATAATTCATTATATTTTAGGATGCCATCGAATGACACTTTGCACTATAAATAGACCTCTAATATTATTTTAGAGGTCTATTTAAGTTCTACTCTTCACTAATATTACGCTTAATTAAGTGAACTAAGCTGACACCATAATCAACTAAAAACTGCTTTTCCGAATCATTGAACTCCCTACGATTACGCAAAGCTTCCTCTGAACCATGACGCATACACTGAGTATTAATTCTAAACTCTCTACATTTAACAAAATCATGGATATTATCTATATCCGGTATATCTATAAATCTACCATCGCGTTTTAACTCATGTTCAATTACATTATTTAAGGCTGCAAGTTTAGCATCTAAACTCATCATTTGCCATGAAGTAGCATTGGATTCAATTATATTTATTAAATGTACAACCTCATCAGTCGGTATAACTCCTTGTATAGACCTCTCAAAAATCAACTCTCTAATGATTTGTCTTCTTATAGACCATCTAACAGTAGTCATATCTCCATTAGTATATCCATTATCAAAAGCATATTGCCTAATATCAGTGTAAGCAAAATCCAATAAGCTCTTTGGTCGTTCAAAAAGTTTAGGAAACTGTCGAATATATATATTGTGATGAAAAAAATAAAATGAAATCAAGATAAACCACGACTCATCTTCAGATGTATGATTGTCTGGAGGTTGACATATCGAACGGAATTTATCTTCTAACTCATCCTCATCATATAACTTATACTCTAAAACACTCGGCTCCAGGCCAAATACAACAGCTTCCTCATCAGTAAAACGTTGGATTTTAGTACAAAAACGTTCATAATATGTACCTTCAACACAGTTATCAAAATTATCTAACAAGTCAATCATATTATTCCTCATTTAAGTTATTCATTTGTATTCTTAATGAGTTTCTTTTATCTTTAGCATATACAACAATATCTTTAATTACCATTTTCTGAACTGCAGAAATCAGCAAATCAATACTTTGAATATCAATGACTCCATTTATTGAAGGTAATTTAATTCTCAACTTAGAACTTTTAGAGCTTCTTAATTTATAGCCATATGAATATTCACCCTTTAAAGCTTTTGCCATAGAGGCAGCGAAAAACAGCATTGTTTTAGAAGAATATGTTTTTTTCTTACTCCAATATACACCGGTATCATCACCTGCACCAAATTCATAATTTCTATAAAACGTATTGCCAAATATATCAACAGTAATTGAATTAGCGGGAAATTTAGCTACTGGATTAGAAATATAATTCACAACTCCCGTATTCGTTATACCAGACATTACAAATGGAATCAATCCAGCTTTTTGATCATTTTTCTTTAGGCGTCTTCCCTGTTTTATGCAATCAAAGAGGTCACCAAATGATACATCCATAAATTCAATCTCTGAAGTAGCAAATTTATTTAAGATTCGTTCTTCCTCTTCAGATAGATTATAACTATCTAATCCTGCAATAGTTAAGTAATTATTTAAATCATCTATACGTTGAGCTTCTAATTCTAATAAAAATTTATTCATAAAATCAAAATCTATCTGATTATCTTTTTGTGGCAAAAAAACTGTTGACTCTAAAAAAGTTTTATCAACATTCCGAACTAAAACAGATAATAGAATAGGTTTTAGTCCATTCAAAATAGACGTCATAAATAAAACAATATTAGGTGTTAGTTTAAATTTAGGCACTATCTTTCTTACAAATTGCCCCGCATACCATTCTTTTCTGCGATAGAAGAAATCCATTTGTAAAAGGCCTAAACTCCATACATTAGCTTCATTCGGCCTTATTCCTGTAATAAAGTTAGAGCTTTGAAGAATCCCCTGATTAATGGATGTTCTCGTAACATAATCATATCTATCACCATCAAGTAATTTATCAGTATTAAGGCTTTTTGTTTTTTTTATTTCAAATAAGTCTTTTATCTTATATTCGCCCCACTGAACATTTTGTAACTGTGCATTCAGTGAGGCATCTATTTTCCCAGGCGGTCTTCCTCCGTCTTATCCTCTCTAAATAACTTTGTAACCTCCCATGACAAATAATCTGCTACGGTTTTTTTGAAATCTTCTAATGTAGGTCTTATGTCAATAGGCGCTCTTTGATTCCAATCGGCACCATTCGTTGGATCTATTGTCCCCTCATAGTAATCTTCTTCACGCAAATAATGTAGCTGACTCTTACCAGAGCGCACAACTCTTACAAGCTCATCATATCGCTCCTTTGCATGATCGCGATCCACTAGATTATTTCGGGCCTTCTTACGATTTGTTCGAGTATACACATCATTAGAGAAGTCAATAAACTTAACAATTTCAGTCTTATCATGAGCTTCCCCTACTCTAAATACATAGATACTAGTCTGAACATTAGATTTTCCAACAAAAATATCAGTTGGCATTTTAATACTCGCTAATAAAGTATTCTTTTTCAAAATCCTCTTATTATATTCAACTGCCTTACCGGAACCGGCTGAATTCTGAATAATAATAGCAGCATAACCATGTTTCATCATTGCCAATGCTTTTTCAACAAAAATCATACCATTACCTTCAGCTGAGTATGGTGGATTTAACACAAATGCATTTGCGGGGAAATATTCATTAATTTTTCCAAATCCATATTTACCATTAAAATTAACAATCGAATCCTCATTCAAAATATTCGAACTGCCATCCCCCATTAAAATCATATTAAGTACTGCTAACATATAAACACTTGAAAGTACTTCAAGGCCTAAAAGTTGCTCTGCTTTAATTTTCAATATTTTCTGTTCTAATACATCTGGAGACGAAATATTATTTTTAGCATCAATCATCATTTCGTTCATCGCAGCCACTAATAACCCCGCAGAACCCGTAGCGAAATCCCATACATATGAATCTCTATCAACTCGGGCTAACCGCACTAATAATCGAGCTACATAAGAAGGTGTAAGAACCACATCATTAAGCTTATCTTGTGTAAAACCAAGCCAGCTATACATTTCATTAAATAATTTACCTGTAAAATCTGTTGTTAGACCTATTTTATAATAGATACCTAAATCATCAACTATCTTAGTAAACACACGTTTTAATTGACTTTCACCATCAACAGGCTTATTGATATTAACAGTAGTTAATGTATTTTGTAATGTACGTGTAATCAAATCACGCTTATCTTGAGGAATCCGCTTAGCATTAAGAAACGCAATAATCTTACGAACAATTATATCGCCATCTTGTTCACCTTCTTCAGAAGATGATTTTAAATCAGCCTTTTCTAACGGTGCAACCTTACCTGGTACACCTAATGTAGCAATAATAGTTGCAGCAACTAAATATACACGATCACTTTCACCTAATCCATGTTCATCTTTATAAATGTCATTATTTAGCTTAACTAAACTTGCATTAATTTCCTTCTCACGCTTTTCTTTGAGGCGTTCAATCTCATCTTGTGTAAGTGATAAATCATGTACAATATTAATAAAATCATCAAAATTTTCAGCTTTTAAGAAAGATAAATCAGTGTATTTAGCTACTTCTTGACCTATACCAAAATTATCCTTCGATACGTAATACACACCAATCTCATGACATATCTTACCACTAACATCCTTGTAGCCTGTTACACCAATAGCAATTACTTTAGTATAACTTGTGTAATGTAATACTGCATTCGCATAATGAATAGCGCCATTCACTGCATAACTATTAATATTTTTAAAGTTTGGTTCATTCTTTGCTGTACGATTATCAACTTGACCATTTTTATCTAACTTAACAAGCTTATCTTTATATCCCTTATATTCAATTAAAACGGGCCATTTTTCTATTGATTTAGTTTGTAATAGTAATTTAGCATCAGGACGATTTCCTCCCATCCCACCATTTTTAGATGCATACTCATTTAATGCTCTATCAATTTCATGATTTAAAGACTCTTGTTCTAACTTATAGTCTAAACAATATTCTTTCAACCATCCGTTTACCAAATCGGCAATATTAGGTTCTACTGATTGTACTTTCGCCATGTTATCCCCCATTATATTAATTCATATATCTTATATTATACGAAAATATAGGAATTACTGCTATAAGTATAAATAAAAGCGCTATAATAGGCATATATCCAATAATAATTTTATATACGCTAATTAACTAAAAAAAAATTGAGCCATGTCGTATTATCGACATGGCTCCTATATTATTCATCTGCAATTAAGTAAAGCAAAGCTGTAGCAGCAGCTTCTACAATAATTCTTGTAATTACTGGATCCATAATCTCACCCCCTTTCAGAGTATAGTGAGGAAGATTATGCTACAGATTGATGATTCTTTTGACAATTCATACACAAAGGCATATGGTACCGTTGTTTAGAGAAATTAGACACTTTACTCGAAATAGTACATCCACAGTCTGCACAATGTAAATCATCACTTACCATACGTTGATTAC
>NZ_CALLVP010000098.1 GCF_938010505.1 uncultured Veillonella sp.
TTTACTGACCCCCAGTTTAACTGGGGGTTTAGTCATGCCTATTCGGCGTACAATGCAAAAGAAAACGACAGGCAACGCCATGTCGTTTTCTTAGTTTCTTATCGGTTGCGCAATACCGCTTGTACCGCTAAGGATACAATAGCCGTTGCAACTGTCACAGCAGCAGTGATTTTTGCCGTTGTGATAAGTTCTTCTTTTGTAGGTTTTGCTTTTGCAGCAATGTCCAACGTTTTTGCTACCGCCGGAACCAATACTTCATTACGTAAGGATTCTGTATTCATATTTACTCCTCCAATATAGACTATTTCTTCTAGGGTAACACGAATACGGACTAAAGTCTATATAATTATCGGTTTATTTCCATAGTTCAATGTTACATGACTATAGTAAACGATATTTATGAAAGCTAGACGAATTCTTATTTTACGGCTAATTCTTCAATCACTTCCGCTAAAATAGCAATCGCTTTTTCTAGTTGCTCTTGTGGAATATTAAGGGCTGGTAAAAGACGTACCTTATTTTTAGCAGATAAACATACAACACCTTTTTCAAGGCATTTTTCTATAACGGTTTTAGCATCAACCGTAGTTTCAATGCCAAGCATGAATCCCATACCGCTAACACCAATGACACCAGGTTTACCAGTTAAGGTGGCCTTTACGTATTCCCCTTTTGCTTTTACAGAATCAAGGAATTCAGGAGTTAAACGACTAATGATGGTATTACCTGCAGCCGCGCAGATTGGATTACCTCCAAAAGTAGTAGCGTGGGCGCCAGCATTTAAAACGTATTGCATCTTTTCATTGAATAAGGTTGCTCCCATTGGTAGCCCTCCCGCCAAGCCTTTTGCAGTAGATACCACATCTGGTTCGATGCCAAATTGTTGGTATGCATATAGACTACCAGTCCGACCATTACCAGTTTGTACCTCATCGATAAGTACCAGTTGATCGTGTTCATGCGCATATTTTGTTACCGCTTGAACAAACTCCTTATCTAATGGCATAACACCACCTTCACCTTGGATAGGTTCCATCATGATGGCACAAACAGCTGGATCAGCAAGGACTTTCAACGCCGCATCAATATCATTGGCCGGGGTGTGTATAAAGCCCTCAGTAAATGGGAAGAAATGTTGATGGAATACATCTTGTCCTGTAGCAGACAAGGTGGTAATAGTACGACCGTGGAAACTATTGACCAAGGTAACAATTACATGACGACCTTCGCCGTATTTGTCGTGACTGTATTTACGCGCTGCCTTAATAGCACATTCGTTAGACTCCGCACCAGAGTTAGAGAAAAACACCTTTGTCATCCCCGTTTTTGAGCAGAGCTGTTTCGCTAGTTCAATTTGTGGCAAAGAATAGTATAAATTAGAAATATGATTCAACGCATGAGACTGCTTAGTAACAGCCTCAGTCCACTCATCATCGTCAACACCAAAAGCGGTTACGCCAATACCAGAGCCGAGGTCGATGTACTCTTTACCATCTACGTCCCACAAAAGGGAACCCTTCCCTTTTTCAAAGCATACGTTAAACCGACCATACGTATTGGCTATATATTCTTTATCTTGTTTTTCAAAATCGATTGTATTACTCATTATATCCTCCAAACGTACGGCCTTGCCGTCGTCTATCTATATAAAAGATAACCAGTAGATGATTACCGTATTATGTCTACTATATTAAGCAATAAACATGGTGCCAAGGCCTTCATCGGTCAATAACTCGATAAGAATAGCATGTGGAATCTCGCCATTGATGATAAATACCTTTTGTGCCCCTGCTTCTATGGCCTCTAAGCAGCAATCCACCTTTGGAATCATACCTCCTGCAATAATACCATCGGCTTTTAACTGAGCTGCTTCAGCCACTGTAATTTTAGGAATTAAAGAATTTGGATCATGCACATCTCGCAGTACACCATCAATATTGGTCATAGCCACCATTGTTTCCGCCTTGAGAGCGCCCGCAATCTTTGCGGCTACCGTATCAGCATTAATATTATATGTCTTGCCATCGGCTCCCATGCCAATAGAAGAAATAACTGGAATATAGCCACGGCTAATTACATCATGAATAATGCTCGTATCAATAGTATCAATATAACCTACATAACCAAGTTCTTCGTTTTGTTTATGAACTTGAATCATGTTGCCATCCACACCACAGAGACCAACAGCTTTACCACCAAGATCCGTTAAATCCGCCACGAGTCCTTTATTCACCTTGCCGGCTAATACCATTTGTACAACATCCATCGTTGCTTCATCGGTAATACGTAGACCATTTGCAAAATGTGATTCAATTTGCATCGCCTCTAAGGTACTATTGATAGCTGGTCCGCCACCATGAACTAGAACTACTTTTACACCTACCAATTGGAGTAGCAGTAAGTCCTTCATAACAGATTTTTTTAATTCTTCATTACTCATAGCATTGCCGCCGTATTTAACGACAACATACTGGTCGGTATATTGTTTTATATATGGAACGGCCGCCGTTAGTATCTGCGCCCGCATTGCATTTGTTACGTCCTTCATAGTATTACCTCTACCCCAATACCAATCCAGTCTCTTCTGGCAAACCTAATGCGATATTCATGCATTGAACAGCCGCACCAGATGCACCTTTACCTAAATTATCGAATATAGCGTGAACCATAATGCGTTCATCGTTACCAGTCACATAGATTTTCATGCTGTCCGTATTGCTTAATTGATTAGCATTTAAAATGCCTGTGTTACTATTTTCATTAAATGGCACGACCGTAATGATCGTACTATGTTTGTAAAAGTCTTCTAATACTTGTTGCACCCTATCAATGCACACAGGTTTATGACATAAACGACTATGAATACCTACTGTAACCTCCATCCCAGAGTAGTAGTCATCAACGATTGGCATAAAAATTGGCGCTTCACTAATGCCGCATACATATTGTACTTCAGGTAAATGTTTATGTTGTTGACCAAGCCCATATTGCCGTGGAGCATAAAGGAAATAGTCTTTTGGATTACTTTCATATTGGTCAATCATCTTCTTGCCACCACCGCTATAACCTGTTAAAGATGTAATGGTAAAAGGATAATCCACTGGCACGAGTCCTGCTTTTACAAGAGGAGCTATGCAAGCAATCATACCGCTCGCATGACAGCCAGGATTTGCAATATGTTTTTTAGTTGCAATAGCTGTTTTGTAGCTTTCACCAAGTTCTGGGAACCCATATGCCCAACCAGCTGTAGTTCTAAACGCTGTAGAAGTATCAATAACCTTACATGGAAAATCACCAATAGCGGCCATAATTTCCTTAGATGCCACATCAGGTAAGCAAAGAAATACAAGATCCGCTTTTTTTGCAACCACTTTAATGGCCTCTACATTTTTGCGATCCTCATCAGCAGTCGCTAAGAGTTCTATATCTTTTCGATCGGATAATCGTTCATGAATTCTAAGACCAGTTGTGCCTTCATGACCAACAATAAATACTCTATGGGGTGTCATAATAAACCTCACTTCTCACCTATTGGTGACTCACACCTATTTATATAGTCCTTTATCCAATATAAATAGGAAACAAACTATACGATTCATCACCATTTAGGAAGATGAATTTATTTCAATGGATAATCTCCAAAGGTAGCAACCATAACTGCCTTAATCGTGTGGAGACGATTTTCTGCTTCTTGGAACGCTAAAGAGTTTGGACCTTCGAATACCTCTTCAGTCACCTCAATGCCATTCATGCCAAACCGTTCATAAATATCTTTACCTACTTGTGTTTCTGTGTTGTGGAACGCTGGCAAACAGTGGCAGAACTTAGTATTTGGATTACCAGTTAATGCCATCATTTCTGCATTTACTTGAAATGGTTTAAAGGTATTGATACGTTCCTCCCACATATCGTAAGTATCGCCCATCGTTACCCACACACCAGTGTAAATGACATCTAAGCCTTTAACACCTTCAGCTACATCATCTGTACAAGTAATAGTAGCGCCCGTTTCTTTAGCCACTTTTAAGCACTCTTCATAGAATGGACCAGCCGGCCAGTATTGTTTAGGACCAATAAGTCTGAAATCCATCCCCATTTTAACGGCACCACTCATCAGTGCATTACACATATTAGATTGTCCATGACCAACATAAGCAAAGGATATTTCATTCAATGGTTTATCGATATGTTCTTGAATTGTTAAAAAATTCGCCAAGGTTTGTGTAGGATGATCCATATCGGTAAGCCCATTCCAAACTGGCACACCAGAGTATTCCGCCAATGTATCTATGTCCTCTTGGTCAAAGCCTCTAAACTCGATAGCATCATACATGGAACCAAGAACACGAGCCGTATCCTTTAAGGATTCTTTCTTATTCATTTGAGAACCTGTAGGTCCAAGATATGTTGTAAAAGCACCTTGGTCAGCAGCCCCTACCTCAAAAGCACAACGTGTCCGTGTTGAGTCCTTTTCAAAAATAAGAACAAAGTTTTTACCTTCTAATGTTTTAATTTCCTTGCCCGCTTTTTTATCTGCTTTTAGCTTTACTGCTAAATCCAAAAAATACTTAATTTCCTCTGGTGTATATTGAAGCATTGTTTTAAATGATTTATGTTGTAAACTTTTCATGATAACCTCTTATATGCAAACTACATCTTTTCTTGTAAAAATTCGGCGGCCAACGCTGCCATCATTGTGATACCTGGTTCAAGGATACTTTCATCGATGGTGAAAGCTGCATTATGCAAAGCCGGATTGCCTTCAAAGCCAGTGCCTAACCAAAGGAAAGCACCTTTAATCTTATGAAGATAGGCAGAGAAGTCTTCTGCCGTCATAGACGGGAATTCAGGATGTACCACCGCTTCTTTGCCAAAATATTTTTCTACTATGGAGGTGGCGTAATCGATGGCCTCTGGATTATTGATAGTAGCACCATGACCACGTTTATAATCCAAAGTGCTTTCCGTTTTAAACATCACATCGAGGGCCTGTAAGCTTTCACCCAAACGTCGCTCAATATAATCACGTTTTTCTGGTTCATAGGTACGACAAGTACCTTCAAGATACACATCACCACAGCCCACATTGTATCGATCACCACCATTAATCACTCCAATTGTGCACACGAGATTTTCCATAGGATTCGTTTCGCGAGCCACCATGGATTCCACATTTACAATCCAGTTTGCGGCTGCTACAATTGCGTCTACCCCATTATGAGGTTCTGCACCATGAGTAGCTTTCCCTTTAATGTGTACGAGGAAGTGATCGGATGCAGCCATGAGATTACCTTTTTTAAGACCTACAGTTCCCACTGGCAATTGAGGCCATACATGAAGTCCATATATCTCATCCACATCGTCGAGGATGCCGCTATCGACAATGCCTTGAGCCCCTGGAAATAAAGCTTCTTCTTCTGAAGGTTGAAATACGAGTTTCACGGTCCCATGTAATTGATCTTTAATAGATTGTAGAATCGCCGCTGCACCAAGTAAAATTGCCATGTGACTATCATGACCACAGGCATGCATAACACCTTTATTTTGTGAAGCAAAGGGCAAGCCTGTTATTTCATGTATGGGTAACGCATCCATATCGGCACGCAATGCAATAACAGGGCCTGTATGAGCACCTTCTATCTTACCGATAACAGCATAATCAGAAATATCGTTTACAAAGGGAATTCCTAGTTCACCAAGCACCTTTTGAATAAATAAAGATGTATGTTTCTCTTCACCAGATAACTCTGGATGGCTATGAATATGTCGGCGCCATTCCACAACTTGTTCTTTATATTGGGAGGCATATTTCTTAATTAAATCTTGTAATGTATTCATTACTCTATCTCCTTTATACACTGTATGTATATTTTATATATATTTTGTGTATTTTTATAATCTATACATGTATTATAATACTACCTACCATAATTAGCAAGTTTTTATACAGATTTACTGTATTTTTATTTGTTATATTGTAAATCAATTTTACTCATAGATTCTTGCTACCTTTAATTAGAGAAAAATAGACAAAAAAAGACACCTTCCAAAGAAGGTGTCTTTCTCTTATTTTTCAATGACGGATTCGTCGAGTTGAGTACCATCAGGTAAAAATGATTTTACAATCAGCTTATTCGGTGTTACTGTCATAGACATATAATTATTCGTTTCAGGCTGAGGTGCTACATATACATCTAATGGATGTTGCTTCCACTTAGGACGTCGTGCATCACCAGCTATTCCTGTAAGGATATATAATGGACCAGATGGGTCTCGATCAAAGTTTCGCACATGACCGCGGTTGCGATATGTATGTAAATGAGCAGATAAGACTAAGTCCACATTAAATTCATCGAAGATAGGCATAAATAATACACCCTCGTCATCGAAACCAACATCTCGACTTGCACCTAGTCGGTCAAAGGCATATTGGAATGGATCTCGATGCATAAGAACGACAATCCATTTCTTCGTATTAGCTGCAAGATCTTGGCGTAACCATTGAACCTGTACATCGTATAAATCAGGATGATGCGTATCATGATTATCCTCATGATTGCTTTCATATAACATTGTATCTAATACAACGTAATGAACATCACCGAAGTCATAGGAATAATAACGACGATTAAAAATTTCATTTTCATTAGGCGGTACTGCGAAGTAATTCAAATACGCATAAGGCTCGCGCATTTTCCAATCTAATGTATACATCTCATGGTTGCCTAATGTCGTTGCTAACGGCACATTAGCACTCAACGGTCTAATGGAATTTAACCAAGTGCGCCATTGATAGGCCTGCTCTCCATTATCTACAAGGTCACCCATGCTAATATACAAGGCGGTCCTAGGGTTACGATGTGCTGAGTCCATTACAATCTCTTCCCACTGAGAATAATCCCCCGACTGAGAATCTGGATAGATAAGAACATCATACACACTGGCGCCAGCCGTTTCCAGGGAGTACCAATCACTACGGCGATCACTACCATAACCAACTCGATATTCGTATTTAGTACTAGGAATCAAACCAGTTAATGTACCCTCATGGATATAGGTAGTACTACCATCATCGGTAAAAGCTTTGTCTGTAGCTCTTATCGTTTGAGTATTTTCAGAACCTGCTAAACGATACTCAATTACCGCGTCACTTTCACTACCATCTGATTGCCACATTATGGTACGGCTCGTACTATTATCTTGAGCCACGATTTGCCGAATATAACGGCTTTCAGAGTCAAGTAAAGGCTTAATCTCTTGCCCACTCACTACAGCGGCGGTCCTAGCTATGCGACTTTGTATAGCATCTTTATAGGCATAGCCGCCTATAGATACACCTACTAAAGCAACAATAGCTAATATAGATGTAATTAATCTTTTTTTATTCATATAGTCCTAATATTATTTTTCGTAAAATTGTTTCATTTGAGTATAGCCATTAACGATAACTTCGATTTCGCCCGTTCTAGGATGGAAGATAAGGCCGTGAATAGTCACGTCTTTTGGAATCAAAGGATTCATGCGCAATTCGCCCACCGTATCCTCTACATTTTCCGCTGGATGTATAAAACCATCAGCCCAACGTTCCATTTCTTTTTTTACCATATGAATAGCTTCTGGAGCGATGCCTCGACTTAACATTTTTTGCGTTAAGTTCTCAGCTGTTGTTTTAGCCATACCACATTCGTGGTGACCAATGATAAAGATTTCGTTAACACCGAGTTCATAGATACAGACTAACAAACTACGTACAACACCATCAAAAGGACCTGTAATACAGTTGCCAGCAGTCTTAACAATTTTTGCTTCACCGCGACCGATATCCATGGAATCCTCTAAGAAATTCACGAGGCGCGTATCCATGCATGTAACGATAGCCATCTCACGGCTAGGCATTTTACTACATTTTGTATCAATATCTACATAACCTGTATTTTGATCTTCTACGTATTCTCTATTATGGGCTAAAATATCATCTAATAAACTCATAATACCTCCTATAGTAAAAGACCTTGGCACACAACCAAGGTCTCTATATCAATAATGGTCGATATAAGTATTATAGCATATCGAGTTGTACACGTTCTAAATCGCCATAACAGCGCTATTATAATATATTAAAAGTATATTTAAAGCATACAAAGAATACTTAGATTACATTTAGATTTCACATATTATCTATCAGGTGTAGATAACGCTTCAATAGCGACACTACCACCACGTACTACCTCAATACGATTTACAAACATGTCTTTAAAGAGGGCAATCATATCATTATTTTTAGATACGGTCTTTACGCATTGTACGAGGACGGACTTACGATTGTAATCTACTACTAATAAATCAAAGGTTTGAGCAATGCGGAAGATTTCTTGTTTATCTGCTTCCTTACAACTATTAACCTTGATAAATAATAACTCTTTTTTTGTAATCGCCATATCTGTAAAGTCGATAACCTTAATAACCTCTACGCTTCGATTTAGTTGCTTAATAATTTGTTCATACGTCAAATCATCACAAGTAAGATCGATCGTCATACGAGACATGGTAGGGTCTTCTGTTTCTCCTACCGTTAATGTATCCAGGTTATAGTTTTTACCAGCAAAGAGGCCGGAAATTTTAGCTAGTACACCGATTTGGTTTTCTACATACGCTGAAATACAGCGTTTTTTCATTTGTACTTCCATAGCCCCTCCTATTTTTTATCCTTCAACAACATATCACTTAAAGACTTACCTGCTGGTACCATAGGCAATACATTGAGTTCTGTAGGGATGATAAATTCTAGTAAAGTTGGTCCCTTTTTGAAAGTATCCGCCAATTGGAACCCTTTTTCGATATCCTCTACTTTAGTAATACGCATTGCCTTTGCGCCATAAGCTTCTGCTAATTTTACAAAATCCGGTACATATTCAAACTCATCATTATCAATCACATCACGCGTTACGAGGGCGCTTTCATCCATCATCAAATTCGTACAAGCATACCGTTTATCGTAGAATAATTGTTGCCATTGACGCACATTACCAAGGAAGCCATTATTTAAGATAATCAGTGTCACAGGCAAACGATAGTGCATAGCAGTAGCAAACTCTTGGATATTCATTTGCACGCCACCATCTCCACAAATGGCAAATACGCGCTTATCTGGATTTCCCATTTGCGCACCTAATGCAGCAGGGAAACCATAACCCATGGTACCTAATCCTCCAGACGTCAACATTTGATATTGCCCTTTTACCTCAAGGAACTGAGTAGTCCACAATTGATTTTGACCTACGTCGGTTGTAACGATAGGACGTTCATAGTGATTGTTGATGTAATCGATAACAGTTTGAGGTGTTAGCCCCTCTTCACCAGCTTGAGTAACAGGGTGTTCCTTCTTAAGTTGCTGCAGTTGAGTAGACCAATCGCCAAGATTGTGAGGTTCAATATATTCTAAGAGTTTTTCAATGGCCAATTTAGCATCTGCTACGATTGGAATATCGACCTTAATATTCTTAGAAATGGACGCCGCATCTACATCGATATGGATGATCTTGATATTACGAGCAAACGTACTTAGTTTGCCCGTAATACGGTCATTAAAACGGGTCCCAATGGAAATCATCACATCACAATCCGTGAGCGCCACATTAGGCGCATAACCGCCGTGAATACCAACATTGCCTAGGTATAGCGGATGACGTGTATCTACCGCACCTTTCCCCATCAATGTCGTTACAACAGGAATGCCTGTTTTTTCTACCAATTTCATCATGCTCTCGTTAGCACCACTGATGCTAACACCACCACCTAGAAGAAATAACGGTCGTTTTGCCTTAGAAATAATAGAACAAGCCTTTTTAACCTGACCCACATGGACTGCCGTATTTGGCTTATAGCCACGAATATTAACCTCTGTAGGATATTCGTCTGAACCCATAGCCTTTTGAATATTTTTAGGGATATCCACAACCACAGGACCTGGACGACCTGTGCGAGCAATGTAAAAGGCTTCTTTTAAAATGCGACCTAAATCTTTACGATCTCGCACAGTAACAGCATATTTACAAATATTACGGACGATACCAACAGTATCTACCTCTTGAAAGGCATCATTGCCCATGAGGCCTAAATCGACTTGTCCTGTAATACAAACGAGGGGCACACTATCTGCATAGGCTGTAGCAATACCAGTCACAAGATTTGTAGCACCAGGGCCAGAGGTTACCATACACACCCCTACTTTACCAGTACTGCGGGCATATCCATCTGCAGCATGAGCCAATGCTTGCTCATGACGAGGCAAGATAACCTTTACCTGATCTTGTTTATATAATTCATCCATGATGTCGATGGTTGCGGCCCCAGGATAATTAAATAAAAACTCTACCTGCTCCTCTTGAAGGGCTTTTACCAAATACTGTGCGCCTGAAATCATAGGTCTCTCCTTATCTATGTAATACATGCATATTGCATTCTCAATTTCTCGTTAGATATATCTAAAAAATTGAATATCTCATATAGATATGTTATACTCAGTAGTGTACCATATGTTGTGGTACATGAGTATGTATAAAATCTCAAATTATAGAAATATCTGTAGATTCTATCTGGAAAGGACTGTGTAACATGAAAGAAATCTTAGGTTTCCACTTGAACGGTTGCCCTTATTGCGAAAATGCATTCCGTGCTATCGATGAACTCGTTGCAGAAAACCCTGCATACGCAGAGATTCACATCAACTGGGTTGAAGATCAAGACGCTCATGAGCTCTTCAAAACTCACCCATATGAATACTATCCAAACTTATGGTTCGACCTCGACAAACAATACGAGGCTCAACCTGGTGAAAGCTATGACCAAACAAAAACTTTGATTAAAGCGGTATTGGACAAAGCAATCGCGTAACATAGTATTACATGAAAATATGATAAAACCATTAAGAAAGAGGCTAGCAATGCTAGCCTCTTTTTTTATCTTTCCATTCAAAATACATATGTTTAATAACTTGGATTGGTGATACAAACAACATTCTAGGTCCACCATAGCGCATGATTTCTCGTATTTTTTCACGATACGTAGGAGCATAGCAATGCGTTTTACATACGCTACAGAAGGTTTTGCTTTCCATATGAGGACATACATCTATACGACGTTCTGCATACTGCCAAACTTCCTGACATTCCTCACAGAGTTGCCCTTTAGGACTGTGGTGCTTATCACGACAATAGATGCCAATAATTTGGTACATAGTTTTTAGTTCTAACTTACGCTTTTCATCAACTGTCATGCTTCTCTCCTATTTCACCGACCACGACACCCAAGCCACCTTATCAACGGTCTTATTATGAATTTCTCCATCAATAGCTAATGGCTCAATGAGATTTCTAATCTCTTCTTTCATGTCTTCCATGTCTCCCCATCCATTATTATGAAGTCGCATGGTAAAGTAATTAACCGCCTTTTCAAGAGACATAACCTCTGTTTCAGGAACCGTTTTGTAGGTTACTTTCACATTACGCCCCATCTCATGAATTGCATCTAAACATTCTTTCATCTTGCCATCCCACGGGAAAGAATCACGGCCAAAGAAATGTTCAGATAACATATCTACCATTTCGTCGCTCCGTTCGCTGAAAGCAATCCACAAGCATTTATCATTACTTGCATCATGCATGGCGCGAATATTTTTTACATCATACATAATCGGGCAGAAGATACTGTATGCCAAGTCAAAGCTTTTATTCCAACCTAATTCTCGACGAGTTTCATCAGACCAAGGCCCAATATATAAGCTAAGATCTAAACCTTCTGACTCTGCCAATTGTTTAGCCCCGCGAATCATACCATCAGATAAATCGATACCAGTCGCTTTATAGCCTTCCCTAGCTAACCCAAGTGCGTAGTCACAAACACCACAGCCTACATCAAGTGTACGACCATTCGCTGAAGGTAATAAGTTTTCATCCTTTAAGAATGCTAAAAAATCAGTGACCTGTGCCTTGCGATCCTCGCGATTGTGCATTTCTACAAAGTACTCGGAACGATGGTTCCATGCGTCTTGCTCATCACGCCAAGCTTCGTTGACGGTAAGCTCCTGTATTTTATTTGTCATATTATCCCCTCTAAATAGCTGCATCCCCAAACAGATGAGCTATAGATACATATATAAGTAATTTTCACTTAGTTAAATTCACTATGTAATTTAACTCTCCCCTATATGGCCTAGTGTTCCAGCTAGGATCTTCAGATTTTCATATAGTTATCCTTATTGTACATCATTCTCAAAATAAAATGTGTTACTCAAATCACATTTATTATGCTATTTCGATATTATTGAATATATAATTTCACATCAATAAACGAATTATCCATATCTAAAACTAACTCAGTAGCAAAAATACGTTCATACGTCATATACGGAAAAACTCCACTCAAAAAAGTGGAGTTTTTTTATCTCATATTTTATTACTAACAGAATTAAATTCTACCTGCTTGTATACATCTATTCTATATAACTATTTTTCTTCTTGATTCTCTACAGCTGTAGAACTATCACCAGTTTTTGATGCTTCTGATTCAGAAGTATCTTCAGCTTTTGCTATTTCTTGGTCATTGTTTTCTTCAGGCGTTACATTTTCATTATTAGAAGCAGCTTCACGCTCTTGTCTAATGCGTTCTTCTCTCTTAGCTTGTGCCTCTTGTTCTTTCTTTTGTAAGGTCTCACTAACTTTTTCAGTAGTTTCCTTTAATTTATCACAACCTTTTTTAGCTAGGTCTTTAATAGCTTTAGAATCAGCACCACTGAACTCAGAAAACGCACCTTCTCTATTTGGCTCAAAAAACGGCGCTTCTTTAAAGCCCAATAATGATGCAGCAAATACCATTGGAATTTGTGCCAAAGTACTGTTGTATTGTTTCACTTGATAGTTATAAACTTCACGCTTATTTGAGATTAATATGTCATTTTCTCTAAGAGATTCCTGGAATTCAGCATATTGAGTATGGGCCTTCAAATCCGGAAATTGATTTACTAAGGCAGTAATATTTTCTACCGCTTTGGATGTTTCACGAGCCATCTCTACAAAGGTATTGGACAATTTTAAAGGAGTTAATTTTTCATAACCATCTAGCTCATTTACAAGGTTAATAAACTCATTTATGATATACACCTTTTTCTCATAGAAAGCCATAATATTAGTACGAGTCTCTCTGATTTCTCCAGACAAGTTTTGCAACAAGTTATATTGTTTAATGAATAGGTAAATTAAGAATACAATTAATAAAAATAAAAGTGTTGAAAGCATAAAAACACCTCCATATCTACATCAAATAACAATGTAAATTTTGAGGACATTATATCATACCAACTATATAAGGAGTGTGAAATTTCAATCATGAAGCAACATAATCCTATTAATCTTCAATCATTACTCGATATACTGGCATTCTATCTACTATTTCTACATATTCTTATCCTTCAAAATAATCTTGTCCTTCTACTATTTATTAGCAATTTGATTATAAAAATGATTCCATACATTACTTATATTTATTATAATAGCGATAAGGAGGACTTAATAGTATGGGAAAATATATGATAATCCTAATGTTTACATTAGTAGCTATTGCTGTAGTTTTTGCTACTTATAACTTATCTATAATTAGATCGATGCCTCCTGAAGAGCGTTATAAACTTCTTTACTTTAAGGATAATCAAGTCTCTATAGGCATTGGCTTAGTAAGGAAAACCTTTGCATTAAAAGATATTCGAGAAGTACGCTTCTCTAAATACAGACCATTTCGTTCGCCTGGCTGGGCCGGTAAAATGAAAATTAGCCTAATCAATGGTAAAACTAGCCGTTGGATACAATTTGATGGTACTGTCTATTATAAAAAGTTTGTATTGATAAGCAATGAAGAAAGCATTGATAAATCAATAGACTTACTGATGAATGAATTTCAATCACGCGGAATTCGTTGTACTAAATATAGATGCTAAAATATAATTTTTTGAACTATACATCAACATAAAGAATAAAGACATATAAAAAGGCTTCTCGAAATCGAGAAGCCTTTTATTTGGTGCGCCTAGCAGGAATCGAACCTGCGCACCCGGTTCCGGAGACCGGCGCTCTATCCACTGAGCTATAGGCGCATGATACCTAAAAATTATACCATATTACGCTATGCTTCGATAGTATAAAGTATAAAGCGAGATAGGCTGTATATAGAAAAGACCTTACTATTAAGCCAATTCAGGTTTGGAGATTAACTATAGTTAAACTCAATCACTACTGCTACACCGTCTAATAGTAAGGTCTATATATTTATATTTTTTCTTTAATCAACTCTAATAGAGCATCACAGCTACGGCTCACATCGTCATATGTTTCATCAAAGTTTCCCGTATACCAAGGATCCTTTACATCGCGGCTTTCACCAACGAACGACATTGCCTTATACACCTTGGAATCTACATCATCACCGATGATACAACGTAAGTTCCGCCCATTATTCTCATCCATGATGATGAGATAATCAAAGTTGTGATAATCCTCCATCGTCACTTGCCGTGCCTTGCGACGAGTATAAGGAACGCCCATTTCATCTAATTTCTGTTTAGTTTCATAATGGATATCGTTCCCTATCTCCTCACGAGATGTACCAGCGGATTCGATATAAATAGAATCACTTAAACCAGTCTTATTAACGATATGCTTCATATAAAACTCTGCCATCGTAGAGCGGCAAATATTACCGTGGCAGATAAATAAAATTTTAGTCATAATACACTCCTTACATACTAATAGTCCTTACAGCATACGCTATAAGGACTATTAGTGCAATATTTAATTAAAAATTATGCCGTACCCCAGCATCAATACGCCAGGTATTTTCTATGGTAGCACCAAAGTTTTTAGTGAATGTACCATATAGATATGTACTAGGTCGAATGTTCCAAGAGCCGCCAATCTCAGCATCGAGCCATGTATCTTTCAAATCGACTTCTGTTTGTACTGTTGAATTTCCCGGGGCAGAATACGTTGTATTCACCTTACCAGAGAATTCGTGAGCCAACGCTAGTTTAGCAAAGATATTGGATTTTTCTGTTTCCTTCCCAATACCAATACCGAGTCTGCCTATAGCAGAGTTCACAGCATCAGCTTTCACATGCATAGAACCACCACCGACAACAGAGGCATCATAGGATACACCATTCAAACGGCCTACAATAAATTCTACACTAGGATCGATATAGAATCCATTTTGCTTCTTGATGCGCTTACCGTATTCAGCACTCAATGATGTACCATAAGTATGATAATTGCCATTTACCCGCTGTCCACCTACAGTATAAAGGTTATAATTATTGGATAAACGATTACCACGAGCGATAATATCTAAATAACGACCATCATCATGTTGTTTCGTGCCGTACAAGGCAATGCCACCAAGTTTACCATCACCACTGCCATTGGTATAAGAATTACTGGATGTACTGTAATCAATGGCACCTCCCAAAATCCAACCATTAGAAGCCTTATGATCGTAGCCGACTTGTACACCATTATACGTCATATGTGCATCAGCGCCGTCTGTAATTTTAGATTTACCGCCTATATATTTCGCCCATACACCTTGGTTTGTATTAGCTAAACGAAGATCTCCTAAACGGCGTTGTAAATCATTGGTATTACTCTTCCATGTCATAGCAGTCGATGTAAGAGCAGATTTTGTGCCACTTACCAATGATGATTCACTAGCACGATTAATCTTTGTTGTATCATTTACAACAAGGCGACCCTGTGAATCAAAATGATTTGCACCAAGCTCTGCAACAGCACCTGGACTCGTAATACCTTCGTTAATTTGTACGGTTGCACTCAGTTTCTTGTCTTTTCCCGTATATTGTAATTTATCGGCTAAGTTTTGCATTTCTTTACGGTAACTGGCATCATCTGTTAAGTTGGCTCCATCACCTTGTACCGTAATATGGCTATTATCTGCAGCATGCTCAACAACAATTTGACCTTTCCCTGTTTCACTTGCTGGTACGCCGGACTTGTAAACAGCATTCACATAACCGCTGTAATTTTGGATTGTAATAGGTCGAGCATCGATAGGATGAAGTATACCTGCAGCCGTTGAACTTGTACCACCTACGAGATTGCGAACTTTACTACCTTTATATAGATACGCCGCATTATCTCCTGATGGACGCTCTCGTTTAGGGGTAGGACGCTCCATACCAATCCACTCATTATTCCAAGTGGCACCATTTTGTAGATATATATCTGCACCAGAATTATGAGGGTTTTTATTGCTTTCAGCATATTCATTTAACACAGCACCAGTAAGGCTAGAATTAGGTGTTGTAAAAGCTAACCCTATATTTGTTGGCGCTTCGTTATGATTTGGATCACGTCCATAATCCTTATTAATTAACCCTACATTACCAACAGCAACTAATTCTTTAGATCCTGGTTGTTTACCATCAGAGCCAGCATTAACGTATACATCGCCCTCTTCTGCCACTACGGAGTACGTATCAGACGTTTCTAAAGGATGCGTGATGATACGTCCGCCACCATCAACGATAATATGTCCACGTTGATTAGCTTGTAATCCAACGCCGATAGCATCAATATCTACATTACCTTTGACGTGAATATTAGTATCTCCATAATCTCTATCAGGATTCTCTTTGCTGAGTCTTGGCACTTTACCGCCGTAGCCAGCATAAACCGCACTCATATAGTAATGTCCGAGCTCTCTTTTGGATGCCGGTGCATCATTCTTTAACCGTACAATTAAATCCTTATCCACAGTCAATTGTGAACCAAAACCATTATAGATGCCCGTTACATTCTTACTTTTACCTGTATCTGTTAAGCTTTTACCATGCACATTAACCGTCAAGGTGTCCTCTATATGCTTGACTTCCGGTTGTGTTTGTACAGGTGACCCCATTGTTAATCCAAGCAATTCCTCCGCTTTATCACTTGTGGCATTAATTTCTGTAGCAAATGCAGAGCAGGTCATTCCAGTTAATACCA
>NZ_CALLVP010000099.1 GCF_938010505.1 uncultured Veillonella sp.
GGCTTAACAGCTAACTACGGTTTTGATTGGAAAGATCAAAACGGTAATGATAAAGCTGACTTCTACCGTGCAGACCTTAACTATAAATTCTAATTTGATAGATAATCAAAAAAAAGACTCCTTCGGGAGTCTTTTTTTGTGCGTAATATAAAATAGCATGTGTAATTTCAATAAGACCTTTAATTATAGTTTTTAATAAATAGTATGCAGGCAATAGTATCTACTCAATTAATATGAAATAAGCCATTTATAATAGAGTGGTTTTGAATTTGATGAAAGTTTTATGACTATACTTTCTAGTCATTATTAGAGTTCTTACCGCTTATTTCTATCTAAATAGCCACTATTAATGGTATAATAAAGAGTATTTAAAATTTTTATAAAGGAGGCAAATATGAATCCTTCTTTTTCTCATATTAAAATGGTTGCCATCGATTGTGATGAAACTTTGGTACGTAGTGATAATACTGTATCTGATTATACAGTAGATGTGTTACATCGTTTACAGCAAAGGGGCATCGCTGTTACCATTGCTACGGGACGGATGTATCAAACGGCAAAGCCTATTGGGGCTGCTTTAAAGCTTGGCAATGTACCGATGATTTTGTTCTCTGGAGGACTCATTCAAGAATTAGAAACGGGGTGTAAACTATTTGAGCAGACCGTTTCTGTTGAGGCTGTACAGCGTATCTATGAATTAGCGAAACAATACGATTGGCATATACAATCCTATATAGATGATCATTTACTATGTCATCATAAAACGTGGCAGTCCGATCTCTATGAAGTTCAAACGGGAGCGAAAGCCGAGTTTTTAGGTGATAAGTTATATACTTTGGAGTCTGAACCAAATAAGCTGATCGCTATTGATACAGTAGAGGGGATTGACCAAATTATTGATACCTTGACTCCTGAAGTGGGCAATTTGGTTAATCTAGTTCGTAGTCAGAAAGACTTTTTAGAAATTGTTGCGCCTAATGTATCAAAAGGGTGTGCTTTGGCTCAACTAGGCTTAGATAATCATATTAGTCTAGAGGATATCGTTTCTTTTGGTAATGCAGAAAATGATATTTCTATGCTTCGTAAAACAGGCTACTCAGTAGCCGTTGAAAACGCTACAGATCATGTAAAATCTGTGGCTCATACAATTTGTGGTCATCATAATAACGATGGTGTGGCCCATTGGATTGAAGAGAATCTTTTATAATGGAGTATAACTATGGAAGCATTTCGTCTGTTGATTGTTACAGGTATGTCAGGTGCCGGTAAAACTCAAGTATTACAAGCCTTAGAAGATATGGGGTATTTATGTATTGATAATATTCCACCTGTACTTATTCCTAAACTGAGTGAAATATGTCGTCAAGGTGGAGAACGTACTAATCGAGTTGCCCTAGTTGTAGATATTCGGGGCGGTGAATTTTTTGAAGCCCTTTCTTCATCTCTAGATACATTAAAAGATATGAAGGTGGATTTTGAAATTGTATTTATGGATGCTACAGATGAGACTTTGATTCGTCGCTATAAGGAAAGTCGTCGTAGCCATCCATTGGCTCCAGATGGGCTGATTACAACAGGGTTAAAGAAAGAACGTCAAATCCTTAACTCTGTACGCCATAAAGCTGACTTCATAATTGATACTACTAATATGAAGACCGCCAGCTTGAAAGAATATTTAAAAACGCGTTTTACTCAAGTTGATGAAGGTCATGGTATGGCCATTACTGTAGTGAGTTTTGGCTTTAAATACGGTATTCCTCTTGATGCAGATATGGTTTGGGATGTTCGTTTCCTACCTAATCCATTCTATATTCCTGAGTTTCGCCATAAAACAGGTCGAGTAAAAGCGGTTAATGAATATATTCATTCCTTTGAAGTGACAGATGAATTTAAAAAACGTTACTTTGATACCGTAGACTTCCTTGTGCCAAATTATGAACAAGAAGGTAAGTCTCAGTTTATCGTAGCGGTAGGCTGCACAGGTGGTATGCATAGATCTGTAGCTATGGCAGAGGCGCTATATTCTCACTTATTAGAGAAAGGGTATCGCGTATCTGTTGAACACAGAGATATGATGAAAAATAATGTAGAAGAAGATTATAATCCTCATGATATTATAGCTCTTGGTAACTAGATAGGGGTTCATATGTTGCGAAAAGGATGGTTCCGGTGGCTAAACCCGGGTCTAAATATAAAACGTTGGCTTGCTCTGTTTAGTTGTGGTGTAGGTCTGTTAATCATTGGCATTTCTTTGATGTTTAACTATCAATGGCTTGCCGTTCTTGAAGATATTGTACTCGCTTTTTCTTTTAATATGACAGGCTTTTACAATTATAATGTACTCATCGCTGTGGGAGCGGTAATATTATCGATTGGCGCTATTTTAATGCTCATTGGTACGAGTAAAGTTATTAAAACGATTATTCGCGCCGTATTACCAAACCCTGATAGCAAAGTATCGGATATTATTTTTCAAAATATCCGCCTTGATAAGGGGCCAAAAATCGTCGTTATCGGCGGTGGTACGGGCTTATCAAATTTATTGCGCGGCTTGAAATCACATACATCAAATTTGTCAGCGATTGTAACGGTTGCTGATGATGGTGGTTCTTCTGGTCGCTTGCGTGAAGATTTTCAAATGATAGCTCCTGGTGATTTGCGTAACTGTTTAGTCGCACTAGCAGAACAAGAAGGGGTAATGGAGAATTTGTTCCGTTATCGCTTTGAGGGAGAAAACGAACTTTCAGGGCATAGTTTTGGTAATCTCTTTATCACGGCGCTTGCTCAAGTTTATGATGGCGATATTGAGGAGGCTCTTGAAGCGGCTAGTAAATTATTGCGTGTACGTGGTCGTGTAATCCCTTCTTCTACAGAGTTTATTAAATTGCGTGCTGAAATGACAGATGGCACTATTGTAGAAGGTGAAAGCAATATTCCAAATTCGGGTAAACGAATTCGTCATATTTATAGCGATCCGGCACAGCCTAAGCCAGAGGGGGCTGCATTGCGTGCCATTGATGAAGCGGACGTAATTATCTTAGGTCCTGGTAGTTTATATACAAGTATTATTCCAAATTTACTGACTGATAAATTGGCCTCTCATGTTCGAGCAAGTAAGGCTAATAAAATCTATATTGCTAATGTTATGACACAACCAGGAGAAACTACGGGCTATACATTAAATGACCATGTAGAGGCTCTGATTGAGCATGGTGGGGAAGGAATTATAGATACGGTTCTTGCTAATGATGGACCATTGCCAATTCAAATGGTTGAACAATACAGCGCTGTAGGTTCTGAACCACTGGTATTAGATACTAAAAAGTTACAAGCTAGAGGGATTCGCACCATACGTGCTACCTTAATTAGCTCTCAAAAACCAGCTGTTCACGATCCTGAACGGTTAGGTAAAGTTATTATGGATATCGTTCGTGCTATGCAATCTAACACTGAACCACATATCCTAGAGTATTATCTCCAACGAGATGATCATTAATGAGAAGGGATGCTCATGTCATTTGCGGAAGATGTAAAAAATGAATTATGCCAATATGAAGCCTCTAGTGATGCGGATGTGGCCATGAAAATAGAAGCGTCTTGCTTATTGCGCATGAGTGGCTCTATCATTTTAGGTATGAAAGGTGCCGTTGGTATTCGATTGGCAACTGCTAATAATGCGGTGGCTCGTCGTTTGCTCGGTATCTTAAAAAAGCAATACGAATTACCTACGAATGTATTAGTGCGACAAGGTTTAAACTTGCGTAAGAAAAATATGTATACTCTCTCTGTAGAACCTTCTATAGAGGGGAGACAGGCTTTAGAGGATCTCGCTTTATGGCCTGTAACTGAGCAAATTCCTCGCAGTTGGCTCAAATCAATGGAAGCGCGACGTGCCTTTTTACGGGGGGCCTTTTTAGGGGGAGGCTCTGTTAATAAACCACAAAGTGATTACCATCTTGAGTTTATGACGGGGAATGAGACTTTTGCTAGGGAAATTATTCATGTATTACGACTCTTTCACATTCACGCTGGTCTAACGGAGCGGAAGGACGAGTATGTAGTATATCTTAAAGAAGGGGATGCAGTAACAAATTGCTTGCAAATCATGGGGGCTCAATCGGCGCTTATGGAATTTGAAAACGTGCGGATTATGAAGACCGTACGAAATCAAATTAATCGTCAAGTCAACTGTGAGACGGCAAATCTACAGAAGGTTGTGGATGCAGCAGTTCGTCAGGTAAAAGCAATCCGTATTATTGATAGAGAAATCGGCATTGAAGAATTACCTGAAAAGTTGCGCGTCGTTGCAAGACTTCGATGGGAGAATCCTGAAGCGAGTTTAAAAGAACTTGAAGAGTTGATGGAGGGGGAACTATCTAAATCTGGAATTGGCCATCGACTAAAGAAGATTGAAGCATTAGCACTTACATATGACCCGTTGGGGCTCGAAGAAATATAGAGGTAATAATATATGTTTTCCTATAAATCAAGATATTGTGTAGCTGCGGCTATGGCCGTCATGGCTGCCCTTACAGGCCATGTAGAAGCTCGTGATATAGATTTACAATCAATTGGATATTTTCAGTTTTCTCCGTTGCCACCATCGTTGGTGTCTCAAACGGATACATTGCTCCTATCGGATAGTCCTGAATATGTAGGACCTGTAGGAGGTACGCTAAGTGCAGGTACAATTAATGGCAATGGTCGTATCTATTTCTATCATGTAAATGAAATGGATCTACCTCACAAGATTGCTATCGTCTTAGAAAACCAAACGGCTTACCCAACTTCAGTACATGTCATGAGACAGTTAAAATCTGTAGCTACACCTGACTATTTTGCAGCAGGTCGTGATTTGTCTCGGAAGGATTTGGAGCAACCTCTTAATGAAAGCCCTGATGCAAGACCGTTATACTCTCTTAGTATCCCACCACAAGGGCGTCAATTAATCTTTAGTGACTTAGAAAATACCCCGGTAAATCGAGATGCATTATTTACGGGGATCGTAGATATTAAAACAGAAGCACCTATATTTGCGCGTGTTATGATGCTGCCTATGGGGATGGACCCTGTAGATGCGTCACATTGGGTGAAAAATCTTCCAATCGACGAAATACAATTGCGCGGTACTTATACTGGTGCTAAGCGTAATATGGAGGTTACTACACCATTCGATACCGCTTTAGGTGGTGCCTTTGTAGAAATTGGTAATGACCGCGAAGATACGTTTATCAATGGTGTAGACGAAATGCAAAATAAAGCATTTGTTCGAGATCGTGGTAACTATGGCGTATCATATACGCTAAAAATTCCTACTAAGGGTAATGAACCATTTAGACTGTATTTTAACCCTCTTGGAGGGCCTTATTCTGGTTCCTTTACGGTAAAAACATTACATCAACAAGGTGCTAGAAGGGGACAGACAGATACACGGACTTACCACATTGGTGGTGCAGATGGTATTTCCGCATTAGGGAAAGGTACTATATTAGATAGCCGTCTTTTAGGGAACTATAATGCGGGCGATTTATTAACGTTAAACTTTATGCCAGCTGGTGCATCGAATTTGCCAATTCGTTTCTTGTTGATTCCTGAATCTCTTGCAAATCCACAAAAACATCAAACTATTGCTGTTAATGTACCGAAAGATGTTAAAGATATCTTAGGGCACCCAACTCAAGGGGGAACACAAATACCTGTAGGCCCTGTAGGTGGTAAAGATGGCGATAAAGGGACAGTAGATACTAAAAAATCTACTGTTGAAAGTCCAGCTAAACGGGCAGAAACGATTGCTCATGAAGAAACTAAAAAATTAAGTGATAAAGCCGCGGCAAATGCGAAAAAAGAAGAGCAACTTAAAAAGGCTAAAGAAGCAAAAGAAGCCTTGGCACGTAAAAAAGCTGAAGAGGCTCGACTAGCTGCAGAAAAAGCTGAAATGGTGCGAAAGGCTGCAGAAGCCAAACATGCTGAAATTGAACGTAAAATGGCTGAAAAAGCCGAAGCAGATCGTAAAGCTGCTGAACTGAAAGCGGCTCAAGAAGCTAAAGCTGCACAAGAAAAAGCAGCATTAGAAGCCAAAAAAGCTGAAGAAATGCGTCAAGCTGAAGAAGCTAAGCGCATTGAAGAAGCACGAAAGGCAGAGCTAGAGCGTAAAGCCGAGGAAGCTCGCAAGGCGGAAGCGGCTCGTAAAGCTGAAATGGCACGTATTGAGGCAGCGAGAAAAGCGGAAGCGGATCGGTTAGAGGCGGCTCGTAAAGCAGAAGAAGCTCGACTAGCAGCGGAAGCAAAACGTCTTGAAGACGAGCGTCGAATTGAAGCTGCTCGCATTGAGGCCGCTCGTAAAGCAGAGGAAGAAAGAAAAGCGGCCGAAGCTAAGGCTCGCTTTAAAGCGCAAAGAGCAGCAGAAAAAGCTGCTTTAGAGGCCCAAAAGGCAGAGGAAGAACGCTTGGCTGCTGAGACTAGAGCTCGTTTAGAAGCACAACGTAAAGCTGAACAAGCTCGTTTAGCAGAAGAAGCACGTAGAGCAGAAGAGGCTCGAAAAGCAGAAGCAGCTAGATTTGAGGCGCAACGTAGAGCTGAACAGGAACGTCTCGAAGCAGCGCGCCATGCTGAGGAAGCTCGAATCGCTGCAGAAGCTAGACGAGCTGAAGAATTGCGTAAAGCTGAGGAAGCTCGCGTTGCGGCAGAGGTTAAACGTGTCGAAGATCTTCGTAAGGCAGAAGCGGCACGTATTGCGGCAGAGGCTAAACGTGCTGAAGAAGCGCGTAGAGCCGAAGAAGCTCGCCTCATAGAAGAAGCAAGACGTGCAGAAGAGGCTCGTAAAGCAGAGGAGGCTCGCTTAGCTGCAGAAGCTCGTAAGGCAGAGCAAGAGCGACTTGCTGCAGAACGAGCTGAAGCAGAACGTCAAGCAGCAGAGGCACGACGTATTGCTGAGGAACGATATAGGGCACAATTAGAAGCGGAACGCAAAGCTGAGGCTGCTCGTCAACAAGCATTGGCTCAAGCTGAAATTGAGCGTAAAGCAAAAGAGCGTGCTGAAGCCATTCAACGTGTTCGAGATCAACAAGAGAGCGCTCGTCGTCGTGCAGAACTTGCACGTCAACAACTTGAAGCTGAACGTAAGGCAGCTCAAGCATCTAAGAGAACTCCTTCCTTCAGTGAACTTGATGATATTCATGAGGATACATCAAATGTAACTATTCCAAATGCTGTATCCATTGATGAGTTGACAAAACCTAGACCGACTGCATCTCAAAATACACGTCGTCGTGAGCAACGTCAACCTCAATTGTCGCCAAATCAGCAATATGTGCAGATAAATCCTGTAGCGAATGAGCCGCAACAAGATCAAATGCCATATACTCCACAAAATGAACAGCAAAATGATGAAGAAAATCCACCAAGATTATATCCACTAGGTTAAGGCCCTTAATTTCTAAAAAGAAATTTAAGATTAAAATTTACGATATAGTAGTGGCTTAATAGCTGTTTAAATATAGAGAGGACAAGCAATTTTATATGTTTGTCCTCTTTTTTAAATCCATATGAATTTTGTGTTTTACATTGACTTTCAAGGGTGGATTCAGTACAATAAATAAAGAAAATGCATATATGGTACGAGAGACCATTGCATAATACAATACCTTTTAATTTAGTCCAGAGAGGCTGAGAAAGGAATATAGTTGAAGTGCCCTTAAGGGCTTCTTTGTGCAAACTATTTGACCTTTTGCCCTGGGCAAAAGGTCTTTTTTGTTACGTGAGTTAGGAGGAAATCATGGGACAAGTTAGCCTAAAAGGCAAACATTTGTTAGGTTTGCAAAATGTGTCACCTGAAGAAATCAAATTGATTTTAGATGTGGCAAAGAAAATGAAGAAAATAGTTCTTTCTGATGACAAGAAGGTTCCACTTTTAAAGGGAAAATCAATTATTAATCTCTTTATGGAACCAAGTACTCGTACCCGTAGTTCCTTTGAGCTAGCCGGAAAATATTTAGGGGCTGACGTAATCAATCTTTCTCCTAGTGGTTCTTCCATGGGTAAAGGTGAAAGCTTCCGCGATACATTGTTAACAATGTCCTACATGGGCACAGATGCTATCGTAATGCGCCACAGCGCAGAAGGTGCACCTTTATACGCTACAAAAGCCGTAGATCCTATTATAATTAATGCAGGTGATGGTGCTCATGAGCATCCAACACAAGCTTTACTAGATATGTACTCTATTTTAGAGAAAAAAGAATCTATAGAAGGTTTAAAAGTCGTTATCATTGGCGATATAATGCATAGCCGTGTAGCAAGATCCAACATCTATGGACTTACAAAAATGGGGGCTGATGTACATTTAGCTGGTCCTCGCACAATGGTATATCCAGAACTTGAAAAATTAGGTGTTACCGTACACCATGATATTCGTGAAGCAGTTGCTGATGCAGATGTGGTAAACGTACTTCGTATTCAATTAGAACGCATTCACTCTGCACTATATCCTACAAATAGAGAATATGCACGCATCTTTGGTATCAATAATGAAGTATTAAAACTAGCTAAAGATGATGTAATGGTAATGCATCCAGGTCCAATGAACCGCGGCCTTGAAATCGCACCAGATGTTGCGTATTCTGATCAATCAGTAATTCAAGAACAAGTGCGCAATGGCGTAGCTATACGTATGGCTGTATTGTACTTAACTATTATCGGAGGTGACGGTAGTGAGCTTGCTTATTAAAAATGGTACGGTAGTAAATCCGGCGAAAAAACAAAACGAAGTAGCAGACGTTCTCGTAAAAGATGGTAAAATTGCAGCCATCGGTCAAAATTTAAGTGCAGATGGTGCAGAAGTATACGATGCTACAGGTCTTATCGTTGCACCAGGCCTTATCGATATTCATACACATTTACGTGAGCCAGGCCAAGAAGCGAAAGAAGACTTCCACTCCGGTACACAAGCCGCTGCAGCAGGTGGGTTTACACGTGTTGTAACTATGGCTAACACAAACCCTGTGGTAGATAATGCAGTTCTTGTAAGAGGTTTGAAAAAGCAAGCTGAACTTACAGGTGTTGTTAAAGTAGAATTCATTGGTGCCGTATCTAAAGGTCTTGAGGGTAAAGAACTTGCTGAAATGGGTGATATGGCAGAAGCTGGTGTTGTAGCCTTCTCCGATGATGGTCACTATGTAGAAAATGCGGCTTTCATGCGTCGCGCCTTAGAATACTCCTCCATGTTTAATAAAATGGTCATCGATCATGCAGAAGACATTACATTGACTAAGAATGGGCACATGCACGAAGGCATCGTATCTTATGAATTAGGTGTTATCGGTCGCCCTGCAGTAGCAGAAGACTTAGCAGTAGCCCGCGACATCTTATTGTCTGAAATGACAGGTGGTCACATTCATATCGCCCATGTAAGTAGTAAGAATACTGTAGATATGGTACGCCGTGCGAAGGCTAAAGGCCTTAATGTAACATGTGAAGTTACAAGTCAACATTTATCTTTTACTGATGAATACTTACGTGAATATAATCCAGCTTTCAAAATGGCTCCTCCAATTCGCTCCGAAGATCATCGTCAAGCATTATTGGAAGGTTTGAAAGATGGCACAATTGATGCGATTATTACAGACCATGCACCGCATGCGTTTGAAGAAAAAGACCATGAGTTCTGCTGCGCTCCAAATGGTTTCAGTGGTCTTGAAACATCTTTAGCCGCAGTTATTACGAATGCATATGGCCCTGATAAATTAAGCATCGATCAAGTTGTGTACCATATGAGTACTCGACCTGCAGAATTGATGCGTCTTGATGCGGGTGTTCTTGAAGTTGGTAAACCTGCAGATATCACTGTATTCTCTACGACTGAAGAATGGACTGTAGACCGCAATAAATTCTATACAAAAGGTAAGGTAAGCCCATTTGATGGCATGACTGTTACAGGCAAAGCTAAATTGACAGTAGTCGATGGCGAAGTTGTTATGAAGGAGGGCGTAGTCTTACAATGAAAGGCAAGTTAGTACTTGAAGATGGTTCCGTGTTTGAAGGTTCCTTATTAGGTGGCGCTCCAACAGTAGGAGAAGTCGTATTTAACACAGGTATGACAGGGTATCAAGAAATCTTGACAGACCCATCCTATGCGGATCAAATTATTACGTTAACATATCCTTTGGTTGGTAATTATGGTACTTTAAATTCTATTACTCAAGGTCCTAAACCATATTGCAAGGGTTTTATCGTAGGTGAATTATGTGATTTTCCATCTAACTGGCAAAATGAAGGCTTATTTAGTGAATACCTTCGTTTACACGGCATCCCTTGCCTTTATGATGTAGACACACGCGCTATAACGCGCGTACTACGTAATCATGGTGTAATGAAGGGCGTACTCGTACGCTCTGATTACCCCATGGAGAATATTCAAAAATTGTTTAAACAAGACTTGCCAACAGATCAAGTTATGCGAGTAACTACAAAATGGCAAGGTATGCGTGGCGATAAAAATGCAGAGTTCCACGTAGCTGTAATGGACTATGGTGTGAAGGAAAACATCCTTCGCTCTTTAGAAGTAGCAGGCTGTCGCCTTACTGTATTCCCAGCAGATGCAAAAGCTGAAGAAGTATTAGCAAGTAATCCGGATGGTATCTTCTTGTCCAACGGACCTGGAGATCCTAAGGACCTTGGTTATGCTGTAGAAGAAGTGAAAAAGATGTTTGGTAAAAAGCCAATTTTTGGTATTTGTATGGGCCATCAAGTATTGGCACAAGCCTTTGGTGGTTCTACCTTTAAATTGAAGTTTGGTCACCGTGGTTCCAACCACCCTGTACAAGATTTACGTACTGGCCGGGTGTATATTACATCTCAAAATCATGGCTATGCAGTCGATGATACTTCTTTGCCCGATTTTGTGGAAATTACACATCGCAGTGTAAATGATGGTACTGTAGAAGGTATGCGCCATAAAGAGTTGCCTATTTTCTCTGTCCAATACCATCCAGAAGCATCTCCTGGGCCTACTGATAACCTATACTTGTTTGACGAATTTGAAGCCTTGATGAGAAAGGGAAAATAATATGACATCAGAAGCAAAAAAAGTACTTGTAATTGGTTCTGGTCCAATTATTATCGGCCAAGCAGCAGAGTTTGACTATGCTGGTACACAAGCATGCCGTTCCCTTCGTGAAGAAGGTTATAAAGTAGTATTGGTTAACTCTAATCCGGCTACTATTATGACTGATACAGATATTGCGGATCGAGTATATGTAGAACCTATTAGTCTCGAGTTCGTAACAGAAGTTATTAAAAAAGAACGCCCTTGGGGCTTATTAGCTACATTAGGTGGTCAAGTAGGCCTCAATATGGCGGTACAATTGTCTGAAGCTGGTGTATTGGCTGAGTACGGTGTAAAATTGCTCGGTACTACATTAGAAGCCATTAAACAAGCGGAAGATCGTGAGCTTTTTAAAGAAGCGATGAGGGAAATCAACCAACCAGTTCCTGAATCCGATATCTTCAACGATCTTGAAGATGCTGTAGCCTTTGCTAACCGCATCGGCTATCCTATCATCATCCGTCCTGCGTACACATTAGGTGGTACTGGCGGAGGCATTGCACATAACGAAGATGAAATGTACGAAATCACAAGACGTGGTTTGAAACTTTCACCAATCCACCAAATTTTGGCGGAGCGTTCTGTGGCGGGGTGGAAAGAAATCGAATACGAAGTAATGCGCGATAGTGCTGATAACTGTATCATCGTGTGTAACATGGAAAATATTGACCCCGTAGGTGTTCATACGGGCGACTCCATTGTTGTGGCACCGAGCCAAACCTTGAACGATATTCAATACCAAATGCTTCGTACTGCATCTGTAGATATCATTCGTTATTTGAAAATCGAAGGCGGTTGTAACGTACAATACGCTTTGAATCCAAATAGTAACGAATATATCGTCATCGAGGTAAATCCTCGTGTATCTCGTTCTTCTGCATTGGCGTCTAAAGCAACTGGTTATCCAATTGCTAAGGTAGCCGCAAAAATTGCAGTGGGCATGACATTAGATCAAATTACTAATACTGTAACCGGCGAAACTAAAGCCTGCTTCGAGCCAACACTTGATTATGTGGTAACAAAATTCCCACGTTGGCCTTTTGAAAAATTCAATTTGGCAGATCGTACCTTGGGGACTCAAATGAAGGCAACCGGCGAAGTTATGGCCATCGACCGTTCTTTAGAAGGCTCCTTCCTCAAAGCAATTCGTTCTTTGGAAATTGGTTTAGACCATATTGAGCTTAAGAAAATCGCCCATGAATCCATGGAACAGCTTATCGAACGTTTACACTTAGTAGATGATGAGCGCATTTATGTAGTAGCAGAAGCACTGCGTAAAAATATTAGTGTAGAGAAAATTCACTACATTACTAAAATTGACAAATTCTTCCTTGAGAAGATTAAAAATATTGTTACTGTAGAACGTGCATTAGCTGAACATGGTTTGACAGAAGAAGTATTGCGTAAAGCAAAACGCTATTCTATGACAGACTCTGTTGTGGCACGCTATGCAAATACAACAGTAGAAGAAGTACAAGCAAAACGCAAGGAATGGAATATCCTTCCAACTTATAAATACGTAGATACTTGTGCTGCAGAATTTGAATCTAAAACACCTTATTACTACAGTGCGTATGCACAAGAGGATGAGGTTCGTCCATTAGGCGATAAATCCGTAGTAGTGCTTGGTTCCGGTCCAATCCGTATCGGACAAGGGGTAGAGTTCGATTACTGCTCTGTGCATTCTTCTTGGGCACTTCGTAAAGCGGGTTACCAATCTATCATGATTAACAATAACCCAGAAACAGTGTCTACCGACTTTGATATTTCTGATTCTCTATACTTTGAACCATTGACAGTGGACGATGTTATGGAAATTATCGATAAAGAACAGCCAGCGGGCGTCATTGCTCAATTTGGTGGTCAAACGGCTATCAATTTGGCAGGCCCATTGGCAGAACGTGGCGTCAAAATCCTCGGTACATCCGTAGATAGCATCGATATGGCGGAAGACCGTGAGCGTTTTGATGAATTGTTGGCGAAGCTTGGTATTCCTCGTCCAGTAGGTGCTCTTGTAACATCTGATGAAGAAGCACAAGCAGCGGCTAAGAATTTGAAATACCCATTGATTGTTCGTCCTTCTTATGTATTGGGCGGACGAGCTATGGAAATCGTATACAATGATAAAGAGCTCGATGTATATATGAAAGAGGCCGTAGTGGCATCTAAAGAACACCCGGTTCTTATCGACCGTTACATGGTTGGTATGGAGGTCGAGGTTGATGCTATATCCGATGGTACTGATGTATGTATTCCTGGTATTATGGAACAAATTGAGCGCGCCGGTGTTCACTCTGGGGACTCCATGGCTGTATATCCGGCTCAACATTTGGATCAAGCCTTGATCGATCAAATCGTAGATTACACATGTCGTATTGCGGTAGGTCTCAATGTTAAAGGTGTTCTAAATATCCAATATATCGTGGCTGACGGTGAGCTTAATGTTATCGAAGTAAACCCTCGTTCTAGTCGTACTGTACCGTTCATTTCCAAGGTTACAGGCATCAATATGGTTGAATGTGCAACTCGTATTGCCCTTGGTGAAAGTCTAAGCGCTTTAGGTTTACCATTAGGTCTTGTGCCTAATAAACCATATGTAGCGGTAAAAGCACCTGTATTCTCCTTCTCTAAAATGGGCCTTGTAGAAATTGCTCTTGGACCTGAAATGAAGTCTACTGGTGAAGTTATGGGTATTGGCCGCACGTATTCTGAAGCATTATTTAAAGCTATTAATGGTGCGAATATGCGTATTCCTGAGGATGGTACAATCCTCATGACTGTAGCAGATCGCGATAAAGAGGAAGCGAGTCAATTGGCAAAGGGCTTCATCGAATTGGGGTATCACATTGAAGCGACAGGTGGTACAGGTAAATACTTCAAGGAACATGGTGTTGACTGCAAAATAGTTAACAAGATCTCCGAAGGTGATGATAACTGTGCTGACCATATCCGTCAAGATAAGGTGGATCTAGTACTTAATACATTAACGGCAGGTAAACGCCCAGAGCGTGAAGGTTTCCAATTACGTCGTCTTGCAGTAGAAATGGGTACACCTTGCTTAACAAGTCTTGATACAGCACGCGAAGTATTGCGCGTCGTAGCAAATCGTAAAAATAATGCAAATTACACTGTAGAAGCGTTACAAGATTTTGAATTGGAGTAATAACCATGAGTGGCTATGTAGAACAGGGCGAAGTCGTTCGCAATGAGCAAATAGGCTCTGATGTGTGGATTATGGATATTCACGCACCAAAACAAGCAGTAGAAGCAAAGGTAGGACAGTTTTGTAATGTTCGCGTAGCGGACTCTACGGCACCATTGTTGCGCCGTCCTATTAGCTATGCAGGCTTTGATGTACAGAAGGGGATTATTACCCTTTTGTATCGTGTTGTAGGTAAAGGGACTGAAATCATGACTCGTCTCGTTCCTGGCGATACTCTAGATTGCTTAGGTCCTTTGGGAGAACCATTTGTAACATCTAAGAATATGCTTCTCGTTGGCGGTGGCGTGGGAATTGCACCGATGTTATGCATTGCCTCTCATTTGAAAGAAGGGGAAGCAGCACAAGTTATTTTAGGATTTAGAAATGAAAGAGAAACCTTCTGGGCGGACTTATTTAAAGATACTCCTGTTCAAGTACACATCACTACCGATGATGGTAGTGTAGGTACGAAAGGTTTCCCTACAGCAATCATGCCTGAGCTTATCAATGCTAATACTTTCACATCTGTTATGACTTGTGGTCCTACGCCGATGATGAAAGGCGTAGCTCAAGTGGCCAAAGAACTCGATGTGCCATGCCAAGTATCTTTAGAAGAGCGCATGGGATGTGGTACTGGCGGTTGTTTAGGCTGTGCTTGTGATGGTGCAGAAGGCAAACGCTATAAGGTTTGTAAGGATGGTCCTGTATTCCCAGCTGAGGAGGTGTTCTTTTAATGAGTGAACGCGATTTAAATAACACCGTTACGCCAAATCCAAAGTTAGCCATCAACTATTGCGGTATTAAGATGAAAAATCCTATTATCGCTGCGTCTGGTACCTTTGGTAATGGTCCTGAATATGCAGGTTACTTAGATTTAAGTAACGAAGTGGGGGCTATTTCTGTAAAAGGCTTAACGCCAAAAGGCCGTCATGGTAATCCTGGAACACGTATTGCAGAAACTCCATCTGGCGTATTGAACTGTATTGGCCTTGAAAATCCTGGGGCTGAACATTTTGTTAGAGAAATTCTACCAGAACTTAAGAAATATAAGGTACCATTGCTGGCGAATATGTCTGCTGGTACGATAGATGAATTTGCATGGATGGCAGAGACATTATCTGTAGATGGCATTGCAGGCTTAGAAGTTAACGTATCTTGCCCAAATGTAGAATGCGAAGGCATGGCATTTGGTGTGGATCCAAAGGTCGTTGAAGAGGTTACTAAAGCCGTTCGTAAGGTAAGTGATAAGCCTATTATCGTCAAACTTTCACCAAATGTAACAGACATTGTAGAAATTGCAAAGGCTGTGGAAGCAGGAGGTGGCAATGGGGTAAGCCTTATCAATACCTTGTTGGGCATGGCTATAGATATTCACCGACGTAAACCTTTACTAGGTAATACTTACGGTGGATTATCTGGTCCAGCAGTAAAACCGGTAGCACTTCGCATGGTACACCAAGTATATAAAGGGGTGACTATTCCTATCATTGGCCTTGGTGGTATCATGACTGGCACAGATGCTATCGAATTTATGATGGCAGGGGCGCAAGCCGTTCAAGTTGGTACGGCTACGATGGTAGATCCAACAGCAATTTCACGTATTGCTCGTGAAATGAGCGAATATGTAGAACAATATAATCTTAATAGCATCTCTGATATCGTAGGTGCTGTTCATCAAGCTTAACACAATTATATCTACGGTAAACTTAAGCAACCATAAGCATTGCCGTAATGTAAGATATGATACAAAAAGACCTAGTACATATTGTACTAGGTCTTTTCTTATGTATTGTATTGGCGTCTATAATCAAATAGGCTCCAATCGTATGAACTGTTAATGTCATATTATGGTAATAGTATGTACAATTATGATTATACATAGGCTTTGTAAAAGTCAATAAATTGCTGCGCTACCGGGGAAAGTGCATGTCCTTTAAGTGTGATAAAGGCTTTTTTGAAATCTCCTGAGAATTCTGGTAATTTAATGCGAGCCATTTTACGATGGTTCACTAGTTCTTTAGCATCCATTGGCACTAAGGAAACCGTGCGACCAGAAGAGGCCCACTCAATAGCAGAACTTTTTGTTGTAGTGATTGCTACTGCATTAATTTGTTCCATATCGGTTAAGCTAGACTGCATAATCATTCGTACAGAGCCACCAGAAAGAGATAGGGGACATTTTTTAATATCTTCCCAAGTAATGGTATCATGCTCACGATCTGTCCAGAATACATCACGACGGAAGATGGCATATAAATGTTCTTCCTGGGTGAGTAGAATATCGAATTTATCGGTGTCCACCATTTGAATATTGGCGATACCTAATTCGGCGCTGCCATTGATAAGTTGGTTTACTACATTTGTCATAAGGCCTTCGTAGATTTCGAAGTGGACAGAAGGATATTTCATGGAAAAAGCTGGTAAATACTGCTGTACAATTGGTGTTGAACGAGACGCAGAGGTTGCAATACGTAAAGTACCTTCAATACGTGAGTTTAATTGTTGTACAGCGTTATATGTAGATTCTTCAATAGAGCAGAGTTGTTGTGCTTTTTCATAGAAAATCTTACCAGCATCTGTTAATTGTAAGTTTGAGCCTCGTTGGCCGCGTTTGATGTTGATTAATTGAGCCCCAAATTCTGCCTCTAAATACTTCAACTGCTTACTTAAAGCTGGTTGTGTAATATGAAGAATCTCTGCGGCCTGCGTCATATTGCCCGTTTGAACGAGGGTAATAAAATTGTGGTAGTAAGATGTATCCATAGAATCTCCCTATTATACACAAAATAAGATAAATAAAAATTATAACGAACTAAGTAACCGTCATTTCACATTTCATAGAATGCTATATATACTAAATTCAACAAGAAAATAGAGAGAAAATTAAGTGTTAAATAATCTTTCTATTCTTATCACAAATTTTGATATAATGGCAGAAATTAAGAAAGTAGGTACTACTATGGGCGTGGTAAAAAGAACCTTAGGTCAAGCAATTCGTAATTGGGAAGCACGTAGATTAATGACGGCTCGTAATAAAATTAGCCGGAAAAAACAATTAGAACGAGTATGGCCTTATCCTATGACTAAGGAAAAACGTCGTGAACTCGGTCAAGGCATAGCCGGTTTAGTTAATAATGACAATTAAAAGTTTGGAATCTACTAACTAGATTATTTATCTAGTGGTAGTACCACTTCAATAGAATCTAATATGGTACAAGTAGCAGCTCCATGACTCATGTCTTGGAGCTCTTTTTGTATGCGCTCCACATCAGTAGGTGGTACTAAGATTGTCACAATTACATGTTCACCAAAGTTTGCTTCATAATGTAATTTTTCGTCCTGTACATATCTTTCCACCGCACCATACAAAGAATAGTCGATTGTCGCCTGTAGCTGAGTTCGTGTTGTGTGTAGTTCTTTAGGAGCAAGACGTAAGGCTTCTGCAACGGAGTGTGAATATGCCCGAATCAAGCCACCAGCGCCTAATTTGATGCCTCCAAAATAACGTGTTACGACGACTGCTACATTGGTAATGCCAGTTTTTTTGAGAACTTCAAGCATTGGTTTACCTGCTGTACTAGATGGTTCACCATTATCTGAGGATCGTTGTTGTTCTTGTTTGGGACCTAACGCATAGGCCGTACAGTTATGGCGCGCATCCCAAAATTCTTTGTTGATGCGGCCTATAAAGGCTTGGGCGTCCTCTTCAGTCTTACAAGGATACACGGTAGTTATAAACCGTGACTTTTCAACAACATATTCATGACGAAATTCTTTCGCTACCGAAGTAAATTCCGTCGTAGGGCTTATTGATTCAGACATATATTCACCTCCTTTTGAATCAAAGATTATGTTTATTCATCATCACTTTATTATAATCTATTTATGAATGCTATGTATAGGTAAAAAGCGGTTAATTCCCCTATAATAAAGAATTAACCCTCTATTTTTGGTAGGATATTGACGTAATGAGAATTTATGTTATTATTAAATGTAGACGTATGAATAAGTACTCATGTAAAAGTGTTCATATATTGGAATTTTGTAATATATTGGTACGTATTTAGAAAACCCATTTATGGATATTTACAATACTGTACATAGATTCTATTTATATGGATAGCCAAATAGGTGTTTGAGTATATATAAGTACATAGATACAAGGTATAGGCTTGGTAACAATATAATGACTTGTGAGGTCAATATGTATCTATGAAGTAGAAAGGCCTGTGAATATGAGCGTAAAAAAACAAGAATTTGATATTACAGGTATGCACTGTGCAGCCTGTGTAAAACGCGTTGAAAACGTCGTTTCTAAAGTCGAGGGCGTAGAATCTGTTAAGGTCAACCTCTTAACTCGAAAGGGGAGCGTTGAATATAAAGATGGCGCTACTATAGATTCACAACAGATTATTGATGCCATTACAAATATTGGTTTTGGTGCTGCAGAAGCAGACGAAACAAAGCAAGAAATAGAAAAGGTTAACTTAAAACCTCATATTACACGCCTTATTATTGCCGCCTGTATGGCGGTACCGATGATGATTAATATGACGTTACATCGATTTGGTATTCAGGCATTGCCTGTATGGGTAGAGTTTATTCTTGCCACCATTGCTCAGTTCGGTCCTGGTCTCATGTTCTATAAGAGTGCTTGGAGCGCTGTAAAAAATGGAGCACTTACGATGGATGTGCTCGTTGTAATGGGGACAACGGTAGCCTATCTATTCAGCATTTATAATTGGAAATTTCACCCTGAACTAGGCCCTCATGGGATATATTTTGAAACCTCTGCTTGGCTCATTACATTTATCCTTCTTGGTAAGCTGTTAGAAGAAATCGCGAAGGGGCGTACCTCTGAAGCACTTCAAAAATTGATTGCTTTACAACCTGCAACGGCTCATGTGTTGCGTGATGGAGAATTTGTGGACATCCCTACATCTAAGGTGGTAGCAGGCGATATTTTGCAGGTTCGAGCAGGCGAAAAAATTCCAGTAGACGGTACGATTACTGATGGCTACTCCACCGTAGACGAGGCTATGCTGACCGGTGAAAGCTTACCGGTAGAAAAACAAGTTGGTTCTGAAGTTATTGGTGCTACTATAAACCTAAGTGGTGCTTTTACCATGGAAGCTAAGCGTATCGGTTCTGATACGATGTTGTCTCAAATCATCAAGGTTGTAGAAGAGGCACAAACTTCCAAGTCTAGTATTCAACGCATTGCAGATATTGTGGCGCAATACTTTGTGCCTACAGTAATCGGTCTCGCTATCGTGACGGGTCTCGTATGGTATTTCATCATGGGCGACTCACTCAATGTGGCGCTCATTAATGCAACAGCCGTACTCGTTATCGCTTGTCCATGTGCTCTTGGCCTTGCCACACCAACATCTATTATGGTTGGCTCTGGTCTGGGTGCGGAACATGGTGTACTCATCAAGAGTGCAGAATATCTTGAAAAGGCTGGCAAGCTCGATGCCATTGTTATGGATAAAACAGGCACCCTCACACAAGGTGTGTTAGATGTGACGGCTTTCAAAAATTATAGTGGTGATGAAAGTAAAAATATGTCCATTATGATGGCCCTTGAGAGTGGCACATCTCATCCAATTGCAAAGGCTATGGTCTACTACGGTGAAGATCAGGGATATAAAGGTAAGGATATTGAACTAGAAAGTTTTGGTGATGTACCTGGTAAAGGCCTACAAGGGGCATATCAAGGCGTATCTGTACAACTTGGTCACAGCCGTTGGATGAACGAACTAGGTTACGATTTAACTGCGGTTCAAAAAGATGTTTTACGCTTTGAAGAACAAGGTGCTTCCGTATCTGTTCTCGCTGTAGATGGTGTCATCAGTGCATTGTGGGCCGTAGAGGACGAATTACGTCCAGAAACCATCGAGGTTGTTAAAGAATTACAAGCTCAAGGTATCGACGTGTGGATGCTCACTGGTGATAATTGCCGTACGGCTCAATATATTGCTAAGCAAGCAGGTATTACTCATGTTATAGCTGAAGTATTGCCTCAAGACAAGGCTAGTAAGGTAAAAGAATTACAAGATAAAGGTCTTGTGGTGGGGATGGTTGGTGACGGTATCAATGATGCTCCTGCTCTCGTTACGGCAGATATTGGTTTTGCTATTGGCAGTGGTACAGATATTGCGGTAGAAGCAGCCGACATCGTCCTTGTACGAAATGATTTACATACCTTGGTACAAGCAGTACGACTCAGCCGTAAGACAATGACCAATATTAAACAAAACCTATTCTGGGCATTGATCTTTAACTGTATCGGTATTCCGTTGGCCGCAATAGGTGCATTAAATCCAATGATTGCTGGTACAGCGATGGCATTTAGCTCTGTAACAGTCGTAGGTAATTCACTTCGTTTGAAACGAGCAAAAATCTAATTGATATATGATAAAAGACAGCACCTATACAATTGTATAGGTGCTGTCTTTTAACTTGTTCCATTCTGTTGCAAATATTTTAATTCCTATAAACTCGGTATTTTTATAGTACACATCATCTGCTATACTGAGTATAGTTATTTGTTAAGTAAGAGAGGATCATGGCTATGAAATTAAAGACTCGTGATATAGTATATATTGGCTTTATTGCCGCTTTGTGTGCAGTAGCAACAACAATTCGCATTGAAGTACCTGGTGGAGCCATGGTGCATCTTGGTTCAGCGGCTCTCTTTACGACATCAATTCTATTTGGTGGTTTATATAGTGGTTTAGGCGCGGCGATTGGCTCTGCACTATTTGATCTCTTTGGTGGTCATACACAATACATCGTGTTTTCTTTCTTTATTAAAGGGATTGCAGGCCTTATTGTAGGTGGTTTGACTGCTGGTTATTTGCCACCATCTATTAATAAACCTACTGCATCCTTTGGTCGAATCTTGGTAGCTCTTATCATCGGTGCGATTTGGACAGCTTTTGGCTACTTCCTTGCGTGGTGGTTCGTTCTTGAAAGTGCGGTCGTAGCAGCTAGCAAAATTCAATACTCCTTGATTACAAGTGCTGCAGGAATTGTGGTTGCTATTGTATTAACACCTAAGTTACAAACAGTAGTGCGCAGATTGTTTACTAAAAATTAATTGCTACAATGTTTTAGTATGTTTTAGTTTAGGCACTGCTAAAATAGCTATAACAATCTAATACATTGATAAATAAACTATCATATGGATAAATACAAAAGCCTTTAGCTGCTAAATTAGTTTAGCGTCTAAAGGCTTTTTTGTTAGGTTATTATTTTATAGTTAGTGATTGTATTAGCTATTAAACTATTAGAAATTACAAAGGTCATTTAGGTTTTCTGCCATGGTAGGGTGTGTGAAGATTTGATTTTTGAAATATGTATATGGAATGTTATTATCCATAGCCATTTTTATTAAGTTGATCAATTCTTCTGCACCTTGGGAATAGAGTGTAGCGCCCAAAATTAAGTTGTTATCAGCATCCACAACAATTTTAAAGGCGCCTTTTAAATAGTCGTTTACATGTGCTCTAGGCATGGTAGCTACGAGCATTTCTTTCGTTTTAACCATATATCCTTGGTTGATTGCATCTTCTTCTGTAAGACCTACACGAGAAAGTGGAGGTGTTAAGAAAGTAGTATAAGGAATATTTTTACGATCTTTTAAGGTATATTGGCTGTTACCTGTAAGTGCGCCAAATACGATACGGAAGTCATCAAGAGATATATATGTGAATTGAGGACCACCGTTTACATCACCGACTGCGTATACACCAGGAACGGAGCTTTCACACGTATCATTAACTACGATAGCACCGCGTTCGTTAGTAGCGATGTCCGTATGTTCTAAACCGATATTAGCTGTATTGGCTTTGCGACCTGTAGCGTATAGAACAGCATCAAAAGTGTAGTTTTGATTATTAGCGGTGATAACTGGTTTGTCGCCATCATTGGATACAGAGTCTAATGTGACATTATTAAGAATAGTAATACCTTGTTCAGTTAAGTACTCTGTAGCTAGTTCTTGAACGATAGATTCTTCGCGTTTTAAGATGCTAGATTCGATATTGAATACAGTTACCTTAGTACCAAGTTTTGCATATAGACTTGCAAATTCAAGACCGATTGGACCGGCGCCGATAACGCCTAATGTACTAGGTTGAGTAGGTAATTGTTGAATCTCAGTACTATTATAGAAACCAGTAGCTATATTGATGCCAGAAATATTAGGTTTAATTGCTACAGCACCGGTGTTAATAACGATAGTGTCAGCAGATAATATAATCTTATCCTCGCCAGCGGTAACGGCGATTTCTTTATTGCTAATAAATGCACCATGCCCAGTATAGACATCGACATGTTCATTTGTATCTAACATACCGAAGTTTTTATTGCGTAAGCGAGATGTAACAACCTCGCGTTGGTTTAATACTTGAGCGTATGATAAGCCTTTTGATGCGGCAATGATCATCGTCTTAGTAGGGATACATGCGATATTAATACATGTACCACCGTACATCAGTGGATTTTCTTCAATCATGGCTACGGATTTGCCTATAGTGCCAAATTTTGCGGCTAAGGTTTTGCCAGCCTTGCCAAAACCTAAGACGATAATGTCATATTGTTTGGTATTCATACAATACCTCCTATCTTTTATATTGAAAATATTAGATATCAATATTATAGCACATTGTAATAGATATAAAAGTAGAAAATAGAAATAATTATCACTGATTACTAAATAAAATTTGTTTAGAGTGACTATTTTAAGGTAGTAATTTAGCTTATAGCCTTGTAGTGTATTTAAGGAAGTAGGGAGAAGCTTATATATCTGTGTTTCTTCTGTACTACAGTAATTAATTAAGTGTGTTAAGTATTTCTACTTGACACATCTTTTTATATGCTGTAGTATATGTAAAGTAATATGACTTGACAGTGATGGAGGTGGCGAAATGGAAGAACGAGTACTCATAAGTTTGCTCTTAGATTTCTATGGACCATTATTGACGGACAAGCAACGCATGTCCTTACAACTTCACCACGAAGATGATATGTCTCTTGGCGAGATCGCTGAGGAATTAGGTGTATCACGACAGGCTGTACACGATAATTTACAGCGTGCTCGACACATTTTAAATGATTACGAATCTAAATTGCACTTGGTGGCACAATATGAACAACGGGAAGGCTTGCTTTCACAGTTGAAAGCAACCTTGCCTAAAGAGGTGTTAGCTGAAACTAAGGTGCAACAAGTATTGGCGCAAATGGAGGGATATTATGGCATTTGATAGCTTGTCAGAAAAACTGCAAGAAGCCTTTCAATCCTTAAAAGGGAAGGGCAAAATTACAGAAGATGATGTCAATCTTGCGTTGCGTCAGGTACGTACGGCTCTATTAGAAGCGGACGTTAACTTTATGGTAGCAAAGGACTTTGTTAAGTCCATTAAGGAAAAGGCCCTTGGTGAAGAGGTGTTCGGTTCCTTGAATCCAGCTCAAACGGTTATTAAAATCGTAAATGATGAGTTAACAGCTCTTTTAGGCGGTACGCAAAGTCGTATCATGATTTCCAGCAAGCCTCCAACGATTATCATGCTCGTTGGTTTGCAAGGTGCTGGTAAAACTACAACTGCTGGTAAACTAGCTGTATACCTACGCAAACAAGGTAAGCGTCCGATGCTCGTAGCTGCCGACGTATATCGCCCAGCTGCGATTACTCAGTTGCAAGTAGTAGGTAAGCAAATTGATATTCCAGTATTTGCGGATGAAACACCTAGTGCCAATCCAGTAGATATTGCGCGTCGTGCCGTAGAGCAAAGCACGCATATGCTGAAAGATGTTGTTATCATCGATACAGCAGGTCGTTTGGCAATTGATGAAGTCCTCATGGATGAGTTGTCTAATATCAAAGCGGCTGTTCGACCTCATGAAATTCTACTCGTTGTAGACTCTATGATTGGTCAAGACGCGGTAACTACAGCACAAACATTTAATGAAAAATTAGGTGTTGATGGTGTTATCCTTACTAAACTCGATGGTGATGCGCGCGGTGGTGCCGCATTGTCTATCAAAGCTGTAACCGGCTTGCCAATCAAGTTTACTGGTGTGAGCGAAAAAATGGATGGTTTTGATGTATTCTATCCAGACCGCATGGCTTCTCGTATTCTCGATTTGGGCGACTTTAAAACATTGATTGAAAATGTACAAGGCGCCATCGATGAAGAAGAAGCTCGTGAAATGGCAAAGAAAATGGCGAAAAACAATTTCACCTTGGATGACTTCTTAAAACAGATGAACCAGGTGCGAAAGTTAGGGCCATTACAAAATATTATTGGCATGTTGCCAGGCATGGGACAAATTAAGGATCAATTAAAGGACCTTGATTTGAATAGTAAAGAGGTGCGTCGTATCGAGGCTATCATTACATCCATGACGGCGGCAGAGCGAGAAAATCCAAGTATTCTTAATGGTTCTCGCCGCAAGCGTATTGCTTTAGGTTCTGGTACACAGGTACAAGATGTAAATCGCTTGTTGAAACAATTTGAAGAAGCGCGGAAGATGATGAAGCGCATGCAAGGTTTACGTGGCGGTAAGGGCGGATTCCCTGGAATGCCTAAATTACCGTTTATGTAATACATGGGCAGGGGCGCTGAACTTGTCCATTTACATCAGTATAAGGAGGTGAATTTCACAATGTTAAAAATTCGTTTGACTCGTTTAGGTGCTAAAAAAGCTCCTTTCTACCGTATCGTAGTTGCTGACGCACGTGCTCCACGTGAAGGTCGTCCTGTTGACACAATTGGTCAATATGATGCTACTAAACAACCAGCTATCGTTAATGTAGACGAAGAAAAAGCTTTGGCTTGGTTAGCTAAAGGTGCTCAGCCTACTGACACTGTTCGCTCCTTGTTCAAAAAACAAGGCGTTATGCAAAAATTTGCAGACGCTAAAAAGTAATTAATAGAGAGGCATACTGTGATGATAGAATTAATTTCATTAATTGCGAAATCATTAGTGAAGCAGCCTGATGCCGTTTCTGTTACCATGGTCCAAAAGGGGAATGTTGAAGTTTACGAACTTCATGTAGCCCCAGAGGATATGGGCAAAGTCATCGGAAAGCAAGGTAGAATTGCAAAAGCGATTCGATCTGTGGTGAAAGCGGCGGCTATTAAAGAGAACAAAAAGATATCTGTTGATATTGTCTAAAAGGGAGTATTCCAATGGAAGAAATGACATTACGTGTCCCTGTAGCAGTAAAAGCAAAAGTAACAGACGACTTGAAAGCGAAAATTGTATCCGATCTTGAAACTCGCCTTGATATGGTAAATAAAGATTTGGAAGCAATTGAGTTTCAAGCCCAACGTATTTTGGCTGATGCAGCTAAAGTTGATGCAACAAGTCTTACCGCTATTCGTCAACAAATCGACGAAGAGAAAAATAAACGCTTGGCTTTCAAAGAAGAAGTAACAGCTAAATTGAAAGAGGCTCAAAGTTTGTCTTTGGGAACTGAAATTCCGCAAGGCACATTAGAGCAAACAGTTACCGTTAAAATTGGGGATGATTTGGATGCCTTGATGGGCACTGAAATCCTATTAGAAGACGGTAAAATCGTTGCGTTTCGTCAATAATGAAGCATAACGATTTCATCACAATAGGTGTTATCATCGCCCCGCACGGCGTGCGGGGTGATCTTCGTATTATGCCACAAACCGATTTTCCAGAACGGTTTATGCATATGGATGCCTGTTACATCGATGGTAAAGAATACCACGTTGCATCCGCACGATTTCACAAGCAATTTGTTTTAGCATCTTTTAAGGAAATTCCTGATCGCAATACGGCTGAACTATTCAGTAAGAAAGCAATTCAAGTTCGTCGTGAAGATTTAGTAGAGTTGCCAGAAGGTCGCTATTACATCTTTGATATCATTGGTCTTGAGGTACAAGATACTAAAGGTAACGTCCTTGGCACGGTTACTGATGTATTACAGCCTGGAGCTAATGATGTATATGTGGTTTCCAAAGATGGGGAACCTGATCAATTATTTGCAGCCATTGAAGAGGTCGTTAAAGACATCGATGTGGAAAATAAATTGATGATCGTAGATCCGCCTGAATGGATATAGTCCGTTGGGCGGTTTTGCTTTATCTAAATATAGGTATATTATGGTAAAAGTTATATAATATAGCTATATGTAGATAATGATTTAATGTAAACTTGAATGTACAAGGGGCGGCTTATGCGTATCGATATCGTATCTTTATTTCCAGAGTTTTTTGATGCTTTTTTTAGCCATTCCATCATAAAACGAGCTATCGAGGCGGAACGTTTGACTATGGGCGTAACTAACCCTCGAGATTTTAGTCATAATAAGCATGGACAAGTAGATGATACGCCTTATGGTGGTGGGGCTGGTATGCTCATGATGGCGCCGCCAATTTTTGAGGCTGTAGAATCTGTTATTTCTCGATATGATAATGATATTAATGCGACCTATGCTATGGATAGTGCAGATATATGCGATGAAATGAGCCTTATTGGTAATCCTAGTGAAAGCATACGACGCCGCATTATCTTTATGGGGCCTACAGGTCAGCCTTTCACACAAGAGAAGGCTCGTGAATTGGCTACCTACGATCAAGTGATCCTCATTTGTGGTCACTACGAAGGTGTAGATTACCGTGTAGAGGAACATCTTGTAGACGAAACGATTTCTATTGGTGACTATGTATTGACTGGTGGTGAGTTGCCAGCCATGGTAGTTGCTGATGCGGTAGCTCGTATGATTCCAGGTGTGTTAGGTGCAGCTAGCGGAGCACAAGAGGACTCTTTTTATCAGCCTCTTTTAGAATGCCCTCAATATACAAAGCCACCAGAATTTAGAGGCTGGATTGTACCGGAGGTATTGCGTAGTGGTCATCATAAAAATATTGCCGCATGGCGTCAAAAGGAAGCGTTAAAACGAACACGATTATTAAGGCCTGATTTATTGGAACGGTCATTAACAAAAGAGGAAGTTAAACTGTTAAAAGAAATTGTTGCAGAAGAGTCTAGGCTATGAAATTTAAGTGTTATGATGTTGTAGAGATTCAGGGAAAACGATATGTAGTCGGGGAGGTCATTTCTTATCAAGAGTTTATCGTTGATAAAATAATACGTTATGATCTTAATGATGAAAATTATAAAAAAGAACTAGGTGTTTCCAAAGGAGCTCAGTCTTGGACCGAATATGGTCTTATGCCCGTTAATGGGACGGATAAAAAATGGCTTACCATTGTAAACGGTGAAAAAGAATATTGCACTTTTTCTGAAACAGTTTTACGTTCAACCCCTCCTGCAGGATATAGACTACATGATAAAGGTATAGAACGTGTCGTAGCTGTGGAGGGGCAATCGAAGGCTAGAAGTAGTGACGAAGCAGATTATAAAGAATATAGATCAATTAAAAAGGATAAAACCTATGTATTCTTTATTGAGGACTGGCATGGTGGTTTGACGGATCAGGCTCAAGGTGAGCGGATTCGTTTGTCTGATGTACATCGACGGCGAGATCAGGATGCTCAAGCAGCGAGTAAAAAGATTCGTAATGCAGCTCGCAGAAAAGAATGGACACGATTGGGTCTGAGTTGGGGAATCATTTTATTCTTTTTGGGGTATTTGTTTATAGGAGATATGTCTTGGCATGAATTGCGTGATGAAGTAGGATTCCCATATACCATGGAAGAGCGCATTAAAGATTCCTATTATTATGAACCGCAAGGTACAAAAGACGGTTTGATGGTATATACGTCAAAGCAAGATCCAAATGCAACGGCTATCGATCTTATCGATGCTGTGTATGGCAAGGTTTATACCATTAAACAAGATACTAAATCCCCTGAGCAGTGGATTGTCATTTATACGACTAAAGATGTATCTGTTATTAGTGTGGTTAATGGCACTACGTATGTTGAAGTGGGGCAATTAAAAAACTTGTCAGATTCGGAGGATAGACGTATAGCGACTATTAGAAATGACAGTGAAATATTGTTACGATATGCGTATATGGTGGAGTTAAAGAATAAGCAGGGGCGTAAGACGTTATCAAATATAATAAAAGATTGATATAGTATTGATTTCAGTTACGAAATCAAACGAAGGAATATTATATGTATGAACCAAGTAAGAATACTGTTTACATAGCCATAGCCTTTACATCTATAGCAGCTCTAGCAGGTGCTTATTCGTATTGGGACGATGTTAGCTATGCTCTATGTGATGTGGTCAAACCAGAATTAAATAATGGTGAAGTACGGCTCGTTGATGATGAAGGTAAAAGCTATACCTTGATTAATCACGGTGATGGAAAAGAAACTGCGCTCTATGATGATGCAGAAAAATCTGTTACCTTTCATCGTGATGAGAAAGGCAATATTATATGGGATGCAGGCTTAGCCAGTTTGATTCCAACTTTGGCGGTAGGTTACTATGCGTTTCATGGCTTTTCAGCTCCAACGGCATATATGGATGCACCCAGTATGACCTATCGTGCTACATCGCCACTTACACCTTTTGATGTAAATACAGGCGCTAGTAAATCTAATAGTGCAAGAGTAGCTAGAACTATTAATGAAATGACTAGAAATCGTTACCATACTAAAACGAGTAATCGAGCACATAGAATTGGTGAAAAGTATGGCTTTGGCAGTGTAGGGGCTCGAACTTCGAGCGGTGCCTCTTAATGAAAGGATGAACAATGAAATCCTATATTGATGAGCTTGATAGAAAGATATTTAATTTCGTGGAATATGAAGGGTATGATGATCGGTATCCTTCCTTGTCTATGCAAGCCTTTTCATCCGACTTTTACGATGAAATTCGCCATGCTTCACGTAGATTATTTCAAATATTTTGTAAAGCTGCAAAAGTATTTCAAATGGCACCAGATGACTTTGCTCGAAATATGGATATGCCAGACAATTTAATTCCTTATTTACATAAGTCGAATGCCTTAGGGTTGCCGACGTGGTTATCACGCTTTGATTTTGTTCTCGATGTAAATGGCAATTTGCGGATGGTAGAACTTAATGCAGATACGCCATGTTTTCTTATTGAAAGCTATTATGCCAATGAAGTTGCAGCTAACTATGTAGGACGAAAACATCCTAATATAGAATGCCGAAAAGAATTACATACATTTTTAACGCGCATGTATGATGCTGTTTTATCTGCTAAGTATGGTAGAAATCAATATGAATCTATGCGGGCAAATAGAGAGAGCCTACCTAAGGATCCCTTTGTATTCTCTTGTTTTCATGATTATTTTGAAGACTACGGTACAACACAATTCCTTATGAAGGAATTAAAAAAAGCCTGTCCTGAGGCAGACATGCGATTCATATCCTTTTATGATATGAAGATTGATGATGAGGGCGTTCCTTTAGAAGATGGTAGTCATGCGACTCTATTGTATCGATTGCATCCTATGGAACTTTTAATTGATGAACAAACACCAGATAATGAACCTTTGGGTGAGATGTTTTTAGATCTTTACGAGGAGAATAGATTTGATCTTTTTAATCCGCCAGAGGCAATTATTTTACAAAACAAATCCTTTATGTCCTTAGTATATGCATTGTATTTAACAGATCAATTTTTTACGAAACCTGATCGAGATATCATCGAGCGTTATTTGGCACCATCCTATTTTGAAAATGATTTTTCCTCTCTTGATGATGGCCTTTATATTCAAAAGGAGATTTGGGGCCGTGAAGGACGACATGTACAAGTTGTTCAAAAGCATGGTGATACATCTGAGCTTTACATGGAAAAGCTAGTTGATAACTATGACGATATCATTTGTCGTGATAGTAAAAAGGTTATGTATCAAGATTTTATACAGCAGAAACGTTTTACTCATACAGTGGATTGTGGAGTGAAAGATGGATTTTTAACCTTATCCTGTTTTATGCTTGGTGATCAAGCTTCCGCGGTAGGATGCCGTTTTTCTCCGGAAGAGATAGCTGGTACAGAAGCATACTTTGTACCATTATTAATAGAGTAAGCGAAATACTATGAAATTTGTGACCATATAGTATGGGCAAACGAATGATAATAGGTGTATTTAGCAGCAGTCGTGCTTATGTCTACTTTAGCGAGGGTGTGTATGGAATTTAATTGTTATGATGTCTTAGAGGTTCATGGCAGCCGTTATGTAATCACTGAGAAAATTAAATATATAGAGATTATTCCAAAAGCAGATAAGGAACAATCCTATAGGGGCCAGCCGTCTATGACAAAATCACCAGGTGATTATTGGCATGAATATGGACTAGAGGCTGTTGAGGGAATCGATAAAATATGGTTAACCATTGAGTACAATGATAATGAATGGTGTACCGTATCTAGAACATCCTTTCATACACGGCCGGAGAAAGATTTTACATTACATCAAATCGGCTTAGAAAAGGTTGTCGATGTGGATGGTGAAAGTGGTGCCTCCGTAGGGGACCGCGCAGGATATAGAGAATATCAGCTACCTTGTGAAGGTGGTGCTAGTGTATTCTTTGAAGAAGAGTGGTTTGAAGGTAAAAAAATGTTTGCCGAAGGATCACGAGTACCCTTGGTGAACATTCGTCTTTGTAATGATGCAGCCGCTCAAGCTATTAAGCAAAAGATGCGTAACAAATCAATGAAAAAGAGGTTTGGATCTATTGCTGTTGGTGTGGGGTATGGTGTACTATTTTTACTATTTCTATTTTGGTCGGACAATGATTTGTCTTGGCATAGTATACGCGCTATGTTTGGAGTGCCTTACACGGCAAAAGAACATATGCATGACACATCTGCATATTATACAAAAACAGATTCGGATAGCGACTATGTATACACGTCTACACTGGATCCTGTTAGTACCGCATTAGACTTGATTGATTCTGTGAATGGTGATATTAAGAATGAGCGGGATAACTTAGAAGAGGGACATGAAGTTATTGTATTTTATTCTGGGGACTTGGTGTATCTCATCACTAATACGGATGGACAAACTAGGGTTAAGGTATGTGAACAATCAAAATTAACACAAGAGGATTGGAAAATTATTGATCGTACATTAATCAGCTCTCATATACTCGATAACTATGCGACCATGGTTCGACTAGGGGATAATACGGGACGCGAACGATTGTATCCTACCAGCAACTCTAACAACACATCCAATACAAAATTATATTATTAGGAGGCTTATTATGATTTATATACCAGATGTATTATTGACAATTTTTTATGCTTGTTTTGGCATTATGCTGATGTTGACAGCGAACACGGTTATCGATTTCTTTGTGCCTGGAAAATTTAGTGAAGAAATTAAGCGTGGTAATTGTGCTGTGGCGTGGCTTTCAGCGGGATCATTTATCGGTATCGGTGAAATTTTGCGCGCTGTTATTATGTCACCAGCCGTGACTACGGCTGATACGTCCCTGTTACATGGCATTGTAGCCAGTGTTGTATACGCTGTGCTAGGTATTATACTATTTGTAACGGGCTATATGTTTATCAATATTTGGCATCGTAAATATAAATTATCCGAAGAAATTATGCGTGGTAATACAGCGGCTGGTATTCTTGTATTTGGCATTTTCGTTGGTCTTGCTCTTGTTATTAGCGGTGCTGTGCACTAAGGGAGCGTTTTATGTATAAGCCAAGTAAGAAAACCATATACCTTACAGGTGCTTTCGCCGCAGTTGCTGGTCTTGTAGGTGTGTATTCCTACTGGAACGATATCTCCTATGCTATGTGTGATAAGGTTTATCCAGAGGCAAATGAGGGGGAGGTTCGATTAAAGGATAGTCAAGGTAATCGGTATTCTCTTTTAAACCATGGCGATGGAAAAGAAACCGCCTTGTATGACGATAATCGTTCAGTTACCTTTCACCGTGATAATGGTGGAAACTTAGTGTGGGATGCTGGTTTGGCAAGTTTGTTACCAACTATTGCAGCTGGGTATTATATGTTTCATGGGTTTAATCCTCCTACGGCACGTATGGATGGACGAACTATGACGTATCGCACGGTATCGCCATTAAAACCGTATGAACAACCTAATGAATATACGTCATCAGGATCAACTATACATGGCTATGGAGGTGGAAGAAGCTTTCGTAGTTATGAGAATAATAGAAGTAAGAAAGCATCATCTATAGGGCAAAAGTCTGGCTTTGGCAGTGCTGGTGCACGGTCTAGTGCTTCATAATGGATGCGATGACACTATATGTTGATGGCAGTTGTTTAGAAATCAGGAGATTTAGCATTGGCAAATTTATATATTGGGCTCGTTCATTATCCGATTATGAATAAGCATAAAGATGTGATAACGACGGCCATTACCAATTATGATATTCACGATATTGCACGCGCATCTATCACCTATGATGTATCTAAATATTTTGTGATTCATAATATACCGGCTCAACGAGAATTAGCAGCTACCATTATGGAACATTGGAAGTCAGGCTTTGGTAGTACCTATAATCCGGACAGAAAAGATGCTTTCACAGGCGTTGAACTCGTTAATTCTATCGCTGTTGCGGTGCGTACTATCGAGGAATTGGAAGGGGTAAAACCTATCGTAGCAACTACCGATGCTAGAACTTATGATAATACAATTTCCTATGCACGGATGCGCGAACATCTTGAAAATGAGGGGCGCCCTGTGTTAG
>NZ_CALLVP010000100.1 GCF_938010505.1 uncultured Veillonella sp.
TATTTTTGCCAGATGATCTCGAATCAGATGCACCTGCACGAGTACTTAAGATTCCAAAAACTCATATTTTAAGCCGACCAGAAATCTTTAAGCAAATCGATATTGCCTTCAGTTTTGGTGGAGATGGTACAATCATCCATTTAGCAAGACAAATTTATCCATATAATGTACCTGTGTGCGGTATTAACTTGGGGGAACTAGGTTTCTTAAATCAAATTGAAATTCACCAAATGCAAAGTCATATTAAACGCATTGCAAAAGGTGATTATAACATTGAAAAACGCGGTCATTTATATGCCTATATAGATCGTAATGAGGGAAAAGAGGAAGAGCTGGTTCCTATTATTAACGAAATTGTTATCACTCGAGCAGAACCAGCTAAAATGGCACGAATTAATATGTCCGTTAATAATCAACACACACAAATGTATCCATCGGATGGTTTGATTATTTCTTCTGCTACAGGTTCTACAGGCTATAATTTGTCTGCTGGTGGTCCAATCATGAAACCAGATAATCGATCTATTATTGTAACCCCAGTGGCACCACATTTAATTCAAGGTGTAAGCCTCGTATTAGAGGAACATGATACGATTCAAATTACAATGCCTGAAAGAGAACCTCAACTACATATTTGTATTGATGGTACATTTGACTATACTTTTACAAATAAAGAAACATTACATATAAGTTCTAATCCAGTTTACTGTTTGTTTGTACGATTTAAGGATCAATGTTTCTTTGGTACATTATTTAAAAAATTAGCGTCTCGTCGAGATGAATTGTTATAACTAAATCTCAAGTGGGGTGATTTTGTGATTAACATTAATAATGCTGTTCAATTTCAACATTTAATCTGGGATCGATCAATGAAAAAAGCCAAAGTAGTAGTGGATGCTACATGTGGTAATGGTCATGATCTTTTGTACCTTGCTAAACGGGCTCAAAAGGGATGCCATCTATATGGTATTGACATACAAATGAAAGCCATTAAAACTAGTAAAGAGCTTTTACAATCAAATGATATAGCACCAGAAGTAAGTTTGACGTTTATTCATGACTCTCATGATTTAGCGGTAGCTCATCAATTAAAAGATGAAGTTATCGATTTAATGATTTTTAACTTAGGATATTTACCTGGTAGTAATCATGAAATCATAACTAAGCCGCATCATACCATAGATGCAATTAATGAAGGATTACATAAATTATCTAAGTCTGGAGTTATCACAATTGTTGCTTATCCAGGAACAAATGATGGACTTGCGGAGATGCAGAGCCTAAAAACCTATTTATCTGATTTAGAACAGAAATTATATAACGTATGCCATTGGCAACCTTTAAATCAAATCAATAACCCTCCAGAGTTGTTTATATTACAAAAACGATAGAAAGCTATATATTTTTATTCATTATGAATAAAACTCATACTCAATTAGCAAAAGCCCCTTATTAGGGGCTTTTATTTATACATGTATATTTTTTTACTTTTAAATTATTAATTTCCTATAAATAGATGAACCTTATGTGCTATGAATTTGTACGTTGTCATTATATAGAAAGTTAACAATATTTTAAATATTAGTATAATATGCATAAGACGTATAATATATGCGATTTATACCATATATTAATTATGAATATATGGTATAATATTATCAGAAAGATACTATTCTCTTTTATGTGCAAGGTTTAAAAAAGGGAGTTCAAAATGAAACGCTATCGCTATAACAAAATTAAAGAGATTGTGCAGTCCAAGGCGATTGAAACTCAAGAGGAATTAGCTGCGGCTTTACTCGAGGAAGGTATTGAAGTAACACAAGCTACAGTTTCTCGTGATATAAAGGAATTGATGTTAATCAAAATTCCTACAGGCGATGGACATTATCGTTATGCATTATCTCCAGAGGAAAATGTAGTTTTATCTCGTAGTCGTATTAATAGACTATTCCAAGATTCTTTGATTAAGGTTGATCATAGTTTAAACCAAGTTGTATTACATACGATTCCAGGTTCTGCTCAATCTGTAGCATTTTCTATCGATCATGCAAAATGGACTGAAATTATAGGTACATTAGCAGGGGACGATACCATTTTGTTAATTGCAAAATCTGAAGCTGAAGTTCCAGCAATTTTAGCGAAAATACAAGATTTAATGAAGGACTAATAATATGTTAACGCAAATGAGCATTCGCAACTTTGCGTTGATTGAGCAAATGAATATTTCATTTAATGATGGCATTACTATCTTTACCGGCGAAACTGGGGCAGGGAAATCCATTCTTATGGATGCCTTTAGTATCCTATTAGGAGAACGCGCAAGTAGCGAGTTTATTCGTCACGGTAAAGATAGTTTTGTTATAGACGGAATATTTGACATTGCTAATCACCAAAGTATTCAAGATTTATTAGAATCTAAAAACATCATGATAGAAGAAGGGCAATTAATTTTATCTAGATCTTTTAACCGTAATGGTAAGTCAAGTATCTTAGCTAATGATCAGCCCATACCATTAAAGGCTTTAAAGGAAATTGGTCAATACTTAGCAGATATTCATGGGCAATATAGTAACCAACGGTTATTAGATGCGGATACACATCATGAATATTTAGATAGTTTTAATAAAGAAGGGAAAGTAGCTTATAAAGCTTATACGGATGCATATAAAGTATATAGGCAAGCAAAACAAGAGGTAGATAACTTACAAGAAAATATGTCTGAACGAGCACGAGAGCTTGATATGCTTAGATATCAAATTGACGAAATCGAAGATGCTGGTTTAAGTATTGGTGAAGATACTTCTATTGCTGAGGAACTTAAGCGTCTAGATAGTTTTGAACATATTGATAAGGTATTAGGTTCTTGTTATGATGCCTTTTATAATGGCCGCCAACCAATACTTGATACAATTAACTCTATTAAGGTAGAGGTTAATGATCTTGTAAAATATGATGGCGAATTAAAAGATGTATCTGAAATGGTTGACTCTGCTTATTTTCAACTGGAAGAGGCGGCTCAGTCTTTAGATCGTTATAGAGATACCATTAGCTATGATGAAGAACGCTATAAATATTGTCAAGATCGAGATACTACGATTTATGGTTTAAAGAAAAAATATGGTGAAACCGTAGAGGAAATTCTTGCATACGAAGAAAAAGCACAAGCTCGTTTAGAAGAATTGGAAGGCCTTGTATTTGCTCAAGACGAATTAGAAGCTCGTCTTGAAGAAGCAAAAAAGGCAGCAGAAAAAGCCTTAACTGTTTTACACGAGGTACGTCTCAAAAATGCAAAAGCTATTGCTACTGCATTGCATCAAGAATTAGTTGATTTAGGTATGCCGAAAGGGGATATTCAATTTCATATTGAAGAGGGTATTGAGTTATCTTTATTAGGTGCAAAATCAATTGAAATGTTATTCTCTGCAAATAAAGGGGAGCAATTATTACCACTTCATAAAGTAGCTTCCGGTGGTGAGTTAGCCCGTATTGCATTAGCGTTTAAATCTGTATTCCGTAGTGATACCTTTAAAACGATGGTATTTGACGAAATTGATGTAGGTATCAGTGGTGATATAGCACTTAAGGTGGCAGAGAAAATACTTAATTTATCTAAAACCAATCAAGTATTTTGTATTACTCATTTGCCTCAAACTGCAAGTATTGCTAAACAACACTACCATCTATCTAAAATCGAGCAAGATGATCGTACAATTTCTACATTAGCAGTTTTAAATGAGGAAGAACGAGTAACGCAAATTGCGTCTATGATGTCTGGTAAGGGAATGTCTGCTACAGCACTTGCGGCGGCGAAAGAACTTATTGACCATTTTAATTGACTAAAATCGCATAATTACTTATACTAATAGTATTAAATGAATATGTTGATAGAGGTGCGAGTATTAAGAGTAATCATGAGGAGTAGGCATGCATTGATCCATGATAAAAGGGATGCTTGCCGAAGTTCGATGATTGCGACTCATCGTTCTGGTTGTCTATTTAATAGATAGACAACTGTCATCAATCTTGTATTGGTGGAGTGCTATCATTGAGCTTTTCGTAAGAGTATATATAGTTATATAATCTATAAGGCCAGTGGATGCATCCACTGGCTTTTTTGGAGGTATATATGATTCGAGTAATGGTAAATGGCGCTGGCGGCAAAATGGGTCGTGAAGTAGTCAAAGCAGTACATAACGATCCTGAATTAACGTTAGTAGGTGGTATTGATCCAACTAAGGCAGGGGAGGATGTAGGCTCCGTAGCAGGAATCGAACAATTAGGTATCAAGATGAATGCCTCCGTTGATGAGGTATTAGATACAAATAAACCTGATGTCATTGTAGATTTCACTAATCCTGCTGTTATTTATGAAAACGCGAAGAAAATGTTATCCGCTGGTATCCATGTAGTCATTGGTACTACAGGATTAACCGCAGAACAACGTGACGAACTTGATACAATTGGTCGTTCCAATCAAGCGAATTGCTTAGTGGCTCCAAACTTTTCTCTTGGGGCAGTAATGATGATGAAAGTGTCTGCAGAGCTCGCTCCATATTTCCCTAATGTAGAAATTATAGAATTACATCATAATCACAAATACGATGCTCCTTCTGGTACAGCTATTTTGACGGCTAAATTGATTAACGATGCTAAACAAGCTGCGAAGGTAACTACAGATGAAGATTTAACTCGTGAAAGTTTACCAGGTGCTCGTGGTGCCAAGGTTGATGATGTAACAATTCATAGTGTACGCCTCCCAGGTTATGTGGCACATCAGGAAGTATTGTTTGGTGGCTATGATGAAACATTAGTTATTCGTCATGATAGCTTAAGTCGTTTATCTTTTATGCCAGGCGTAGTATTAGCATGTAAAAAAATTAGTTCTAAAATCGGCTTAACATATGGTTTAGAACATTATTTATAATATTTGAGCAAGGAGATTTATCAATGAAAAAACCTAATGTTGCAATTCTAGGTGCTACTGGTGCAGTAGGTGCTGAATTTATTACACTTATTGAAGAGCGTAACTTCCCTTACGAAAACTTAAAGTTATTGGCCTCTGCTCGTTCTGCAGGTACTGAGCTTACTGTCAATGGTAAAACATATATTGTAGAAGAAGCAAAACCAGAATCTTTTGATGATATTGATATAGCACTATTCGCAGGTGGCTCTATATCTAAGACATTAGCTCCAGAAGCTGCTAAACGTGGTGCTATTGTAATCGATAACTCTAGTGCATTCCGTATGGATCCTGAAGTTCCTCTAGTAGTACCAGAAGTTAACCCAGAAGATATTTTGAAACATAAAGGTATCATCGCAAATCCTAATTGCTCTACAATCATTATGAGCTTAGGTTTAAAACCTCTTCATGATATTTCTCCTATTAGACGTGTAATTGTAAGCACATACCAAGCTGTATCTGGTGCAGGTAAAGAAGGTATTGAAGAACTTGAAAACCAAGTAAAACAATTTACTGCAGGCGAAGAAATGACAGCAAACTTGTTGCCAACCGGCTCTGCCCCTAAGCATTACCCTGTAGCATTCAACTTATTGCCACAAATCGATGTATTCTTAGAGAACGATTACACTAAAGAAGAAATGAAGATGGTTTACGAAACACAAAAAATTCTTCATGACGAAACTATTCAAGTAGTTCCTACTACAGTTCGTGTTCCTGTATATCGTTCCCATTCTGAGTCTGTCTTGGTAGAAACAGTGGAGCCTGTATCTGTAGAAGCTTTCAAAGCAGCATGTGAAAAATTCCCAGGTCTACAAGTTAAAGATAATCCTGCAGAACAAATTTATCCTATGCCATTATATACATCTAATCAAAATGACTGTGAAATCGGTCGTATTCGTAAAGACTTATACAATGACAAAGGTATGAATTTCTGGATTGTAGGGGACCAGATTCGTAAAGGTGCAGCTCTTAATGCGTTGCAAATTGCTGAGTATTTGGTGGAAAAACAAGCATTTTAATCTATCAAGGGGAGGACATATATGAAAACCTTTGGTCGAGTGTTAACAGCTATGGTGACATCTTTTAATAGTGATGGATCCGTTAATATTGAAAATTGTATTACTATCGCTAATCATTTGTTAGACAATGGTTCTGATGGTCTTGTTGTATGTGGTACAACGGGCGAAAATCCAACTATGTCTAAAGACGATAAATTAGCTTTATTTAAAGCGATTGCTAAAGAATGTGGACATAAGGGTTCAATCATTGCCAATGTAGGTAGTAACGATACAAAAGTATCCGCAGAGCTTGTAAAGGAAGTCTCTAAAATCGATGGTATCGATGGTTTACTAGTTGTAGTACCTTATTACAATAAGCCTAATCAACAGGGACAATATTTGCATTTTAAAGCTATTGCAGAAGCTACTACATTGCCAATCATGGTGTATAATGTACCAAGTCGTGTAGGAACAGGTATTTTTCCAACTACTTTAGTTCAACTACATAACGAATATCCACATATTTGTGCCATCAAAGAAGCAAGTGGAAATTTGATGATTGCTTCTGAAATTAAACGCTTAATGCCTGGAGATGACTTTATGGTATACAGTGGAGATGATGGTCTTACATTGCCGATGTTATCCGTTGGTGGTTGTGGGGTAGTATCCGTAGTATCTCATGTAGCAGGTAAAGATATGAATGCTATGATTCAAGCTTACGAATCTGGTCATAATCACGAAGCGATTCGTATTCATCAAGGCTTATCAGAAATCATTAAAGCGATGTTTATCACCACAAATCCTATTCCTGTTAAATATGCAGCTCGTAAAATCGGTTTACCTGTTGGTGAGTTTAATTTACCAATGTGTGAACCAAGCACTGATGAAGCAGCATATATTGATAAAGCATTGGCAGAATATCTACAATAAAATTTCAGTATAAAATAAAACCAGTAACTACATTGTAGCTACTGGTTTTTTATTTGTACGCCGAATAGGCATGACTAAACCCCCAGTTAAACTGGGGGTCAGTAAAAA
>NZ_CALLVP010000101.1 GCF_938010505.1 uncultured Veillonella sp.
GATTGTACCGATGTTAACATGCGGTTTCGTACGTTCAAATTTTTCTTTTGCCATTTTAAATTATCCTCCGAGGAAAATAGTAATTCTATTAATCTAATCTAAGATTAACCGTTTTTCTTTGCTTGAATTTCTTCAGCAATTTTCTTAGGAACTTCTTCGTAATGATCGAATGTCATGGAGTAGTTACCGCGACCTTGAGTTTTGGAACGAAGGTCTGTTGCGTAACCGAACATTTCACTCAATGGAACATATGCTTTAATATGTTGGTTGCCATTACGAGCTTCCATGCCGTCCATGCGACCACGACGGGAGTTCAAGTCACCGATAACGTCGCCCATATATTCTTCAGGAACGTCTACTTCTACGGACATATATGGTTCAAGCAATGCAGGGTCTGCTTTGCGAGCACCTTCTTTAAAGCCCATGGAACCAGCGATTTTGAAGGCCATTTCGTTGGAGTCAACGTCATGGTAGGAGCCGTCAAATACGATAACTTTAACATCAACCATTGGATAACCAGCGATAACACCGGATTCCATAGCTTCTTTAACACCGTTTTCAACAGGGCCGATGTATTCGCGAGGAATCGCACCACCTACGACCTTGTTTTCAAATTCGAAGCCAGCACCTGGTTCTTGTGGAATCAATTCCAACCAGCAGTGACCATATTGACCACGACCACCAGATTGACGTACGAATTTACCTTCAGCTTTAACAGCTTTACGGATAGTTTCGCGGTATGCTACTTGAGGTTTACCTACGTTACAATCTACTTTGAACTCACGGTTCATACGGTCAACAATGATATCCAAGTGAAGTTCGCCCATACCGGAGATAATAGTTTGACCTGTTTCTTCATCAGTACGAACTTTGAAAGTAGGATCTTCTTCTGCCAAACGAGCAAGAGCTGTACCCATTTTTTCTTGGTCAGCTTTTGTTTTAGGTTCAACAGCAACGGAGATAACTGGTTCAGGGAATTCCATGGACTCAAGGATTACAGGGGATTTTTCATCACACAATGTGTCGCCTGTAGTAGTATCCTTCAAGCCAACCGCCGCAGCGATGTCACCAGAGTATACGCGTTCGATTTCTTTACGGGAGTTAGCGTGCATTTGAAGAATACGGCCGATACGTTCTTTTTTGCCTTTAGTGGAGTTAAAAACGTAAGAACCGGATTCCAATGTACCGGAGTACACACGGAAGAACGCTAATTTACCAACATAAGGGTCAGCCATGATTTTGAATGCCAATGCGGAGAATGGCTCTTCATCGGAAGAAGGACGAGTTGTTTCTTCTTCAGAACCAGGAACAACGCCCTTAATAGCTGGGATGTCGATTGGAGCTGGCATGTAATCGATTACAGCGTCCAACAACATTTGTACACCTTTGTTTTTGTAGGAAGAACCACAAAGAACTGGGAACAATTGGTTTGCAATAACTGCTTTACGCAATGCTGCTTTCAATTCTTCTTCAGAAATTTCTTCGCCTTCCAAGTATTTCATCATGATATCGTCATCTGTTTCAGCGATAGCATCGATCATCATTTCGCGACGAGCTTCTGCTACTTCTTGATATTCAGCAGGGATATCAGTGATTTCAAATTCTTTACCGTCATCGGATAAGTAAATTTCCGCTTTCATAGTCATCAAGTCGATGATACCTTTGAAAGTATCTTCAGAACCGATTGGAACTTGAATCGCTACGGAATTTGCACCAAGACGATCTTTCATCATATCAACTACGTTGAAGAAGTCAGCACCTACAGTATCCATCTTATTTACATAAGCGATACGAGGTACACCGTAGTTGGATGCTTGACGCCATACAGTTTCGGATTGAGGTTCAACGCCACCTTTAGCACTGAATACCGCAACGGAACCGTCAAGTACGCGCAAAGAACGTTCTACTTCTACAGTAAAGTCAACGTGACCAGGAGTATCGATGATGTTGATACGATGTTCTTTCCATTGACAAGTTGTCGCAGCAGAAGTGATTGTAATACCACGTTCTTGTTCTTGCTCCATCCAGTCCATCGTAGCAGCGCCTTCATGTACTTCGCCGATTTTGTGAACGATACCTGTATAGTAGAGGATACGTTCTGTAGTTGTTGTTTTACCAGCATCGATGTGGGCCATGATACCGATATTACGAGTTTTTGCTAAGGAAAACTCTCTTGCCACAGTTGTCACCTCTTATTACCAACGATAATGAGCAAATGCTTTATTAGCTTCTGCCATTTTATGAGTATCTTCTTTTTTCTTAATTGCAGCGCCTGCATTGTTGAAAGCGTCCATCAATTCGCCTGCTAAGCGTTCTTTCATAGTGCGTTCACCACGAAGACGAGCATAGTTTACAACCCAACGAATACCGAGGGTTTGACGGCGATCAGCACGAACTTCAACTGGAACTTGGTAGTTCGCACCACCGATACGGCGAGCGCGTACTTCAAGTACAGGCATAACATTTTTCAATGCTTGATCAAAAACTTCCATTGGGTCTTGACCCATTTTGGAACGAATAATTTCGAATGCATCATATACGATAGTTTCAGCAATGCCTTTTTTGCCATCGTACATAACTTTGTTAATGAAACGTGTTACTAATTTGCTGTTGTACACCGGATCTGGAAGTACATCACGTTTCGGAACAGGGCCTTTTCTTGGCATGTTCAATTCCTCCTTTATAATGATGTGTGTTAATTTCGTTTAATGGCTAAAATTATTTTTTAGCTTTTTTCGCGCCGTATTTGGAACGACTTTGCATACGGTTTTGTACGCCAGCTGTATCCAATGCACCACGAACGATGTGATAACGCACACCTGGAAGGTCTTTTACACGACCGCCTCTGATAAGTACAACACTGTGTTCTTGTAAATTGTGACCAATGCCTGGGATGTAAGCAGTTACTTCAATAGCGTTTGTCAAACGTACACGGGCAACTTTACGAAGCGCGGAGTTTGGTTTCTTTGGAGTAGCTGTGTACACACGAGTACATACACCACGTTTTTGTGGAGATTCTTGAAGTGCTGGAGCATCAGACTTTTTAGTCAAGCTCATGCGACCTTTGCGTACTAGCTGATTAATTGTTGGCATTTGGGCACCTCCTTTCCAAATTTGAGATTTATAATTGATCCGTCATAACAAAGTGTTACATCGGATATTACCGAGATTAACGCAGGACACCTACCGCCGTAGCTCGCACCTTAATGCGACACGCACGGCCGAGTTCCTCCATACTGTGCTCGTCATTAACAGGTATCCCCTGTTCTTCACAAGCTATTCGCAAGGGTTGTACCACATGTTCATCACTATCACAACCCAAGAACACATACTGCACAGCACCTTTAGCAATTTGTTTCAACGTTTGCTTGGCACCGATTGTTTTGTTCATCGACTTCAGATGGGCAATGTCCATTGTACTAATTCTCCTTACGAAACTATGCTACATAGGCATACCTCGCCTAGAGCACTATGTAAGTATATCAATTACGCAAGACCATGTCAAACGATTTTCCTTGTCTTATACCGCTCTACACCTGCATTTTATATGTACACTTATCCGTGTGTTTCATATTATTCTAAATTATAAATGAAGAACGAATTTTTATTCATATATCTATATTTTCGCGTATAAAAACTCATTCTATGCATTTACTATTATTTTTTATTTTACCAATTATGCAAAATTAATATAAACACCATTTTAGTATAGTATAAATTTATATAGAACAGATATTTGTAGTAATAAAATATTACAGAACAGATATTTGAGTAAATATATTATTACAGAAAGGAGATCATATGATTCAACTCATTAAACGTTATTCAAACTTTAATCCCCCTGTAATCATAGGTAGCTTGTCTATCATTTTAGGTCTGAGCTTATGCGCTCTTCTAATACCTCAAATAGCTCAAACCATTCTTATGGAAGTTCGAGATATCATATTCAGGGATTTTAGCTGGTTTTATATTTTAGCTATAAGCCTCTTCCTTATCTTCAGCATATTTCTTGCGCTCAGTTCACTGGGTGATATCAAACTTGGCAGTGATGACGAAGAAGCTGAGTTTTCTTATACAGCTTGGCTTGCCATGTTGTTTGCCGCAGGTACTGGTGTAGGTCTTATGTTCTTCGGTACTGCGGAACCACTGTCACATTATCACTCATCTATAGCCTTGGTTGACGGTGCACCAAGTGCCAAGGAAGCTTTATTCCGATCTATCTTTCACTGGGGTATCAGTTCTTGGACTGGATACGGCATCGTAGCTTTAGCATTAGCTTATTTCGGCTTTCGTTATAAACTGCCGCTAGCACTCCGATCATGTTTTTATCCGCTATGGAAAGATAAAATCAACGGCCCACGAGGTCATATCATCGACATCATCGCACTTTGCGTAACTATATTGGGTATCGTAACCACATTGGGATTCGGCGCCGCCCAATTAGGCGCAGGCTTCCTATATATTGACATTGTTTCCGCTAATGACTTTTTCGTACAAACGGTCATTATCATTGTCATTATATCTATTGCCGTTTTCTCTGCCGTCACAGGTATTGATAAAGGCGTTAAATTACTCAGCGAAATCAATATATCCGTTGCATTAGTTTTAATGCTCTTTGTCCTGTGTACAGGTCCCACTTTGTTCTTACTGAATAGCATGGTGGAAAACTTTGGCTACTATTTATCACGTCTTTTGTCCCAAAGTTTTTATACGTCCATCTACACTCCAGAAGATCGCCAGTGGTTCTTCAGTTGGACCATACTATTTTGGGCATGGTGGTTATCATGGGCTCCATTTGTTGGCATGTTCATAGCACAAATCTCAAGAGGTCGAACGATTCGAGAATTTATTTTTGGAGTACTTATAATCCCTACTGTATTTACCATCATATGGTTTACTATCTTTGGTAATACGGCTCTTTACATTGATGACACCGTGGCGCAGGGAGCACTCGGTGCATTAACAGATAAGCGGGAACAACTACTCTTCGCATTCCTCGAATATTTACCATTGTCCGGTTTGACTAGTCTTTTATCTATTATCGTATTGGCACTATTTTTTATCACATCCGCCGATTCAGGTATCTATGTATTAAATAACATTGCGGCCTACGATAAATCCACACCATCACCAAAATGGCAATGTCCAATGTGGGGCGCTGTAATGGCTTTTATTGCAATCAGCTTGCTGAGCATTGGCGGACTCAACGTGCTACAAACAGTAACACTTATTCTCGCCTTACCATTTGCAGCCTTGATGGTTATCATGTGCTATAGCTTATGGCAGGGATTATTGACAGATAATCAATACTTTAATACGAAACTTTCAACCACATCCATCTATTGGGACAGCAAGAACTGGAAACAAGGACTTGCTAAGATACTCAATCAAACGCAGTCGGAAGATGTTATTTCATTTATGAAAACGACCGTACTGCCCGCAATGTATCAGCTTAACAAAGAATTAACAGAAGAATACGGATTGACTACGCGAATTGAAAAAAATTTAAACGGTAACGATGCCTCCGTAGAATTGACTATAGAAAAAGAATCAATGCGTAACTTTACCTACGGCATCAAGCTCGTTACACAAGAGGTATCAGGCCATCTCATTGACGATCCTAACATTCCTCACATTACTGAAAGTACAAATTCAATTCCTATGACATACTTCAGCGACGGTCGTGCAGGATATGATGCGCAGTATATGACACGAGAGGATATCATTACCGATATCATTCGACAATATGAAAGATATTTAACCTTATCGGATGACATCGGTTATGACATCATGGCTCATGACGCGGAGGAAGCGGCCGAGTAGTTTTCATACCTCATAATCATATAGCTCACAAATTAATATAGGTTATAACAAAAAGGGTGCACCACAAGGTGCACCCTTTTATGATATCGCATAGTATCAACTATGCAACAAGTCTATATAGTTTATATAGCTTAGTGGCCAATCCAAAGCAATTAGTCTTCAGACATAACCTCTTCCGTAATATCAATGATTTCAGGTGTATTTTTTACAACTTCAATCTTGCGGTAACGACTCATGCCTGTACCAGCAGGAATCAACTTACCGATGATTACGTTTTCTTTTAAGCCCAACAACGGATCGATTTTACCCTTGATAGCAGCGTCGGTAAGAACACGTGTCGTTTCTTGGAAGGACGCAGCGGACAAGAAGGAATCCGTTGCCAAAGCGGCTTTCGTAATACCCAATAACGTGCGTTTGCCTGTAGCATTTTCACGACCATTAAGGGTAAGACGACGGTTTTCTTCGTCAAAGGTATTAACGTCAACCATATCCCCTGGAAGCATATCCGCATCGCCAGCTGTTTCAATTTTAACTTTGTGAAGCATTTGACGAACAATAACTTCGATATGTTTATCGTTAATTTCTACACCTTGGGATTTGTATACTTTTTGAACTTCGTATACGAGATAACGTTGAGTTGCTTCAGTACCCATTACACGCATGATGTCATGAGGATTGATAGAACCCTCTGTCAAACGAGCGCCCAAGGATACCACATCACCGTCTTTAACGATAATGCGAGAACCATAAGGGATGAGGTAATCGAGTTCAATACCGTCTTCACCAGTAATGAAGATAGTATTAGTACCTTTTTTACCTTCGTTAGGTACAACGCGAACTGTACCTTCGTTTTCTGCGATGATAGCATTACGTTTTGGTTTACGAGCTTCGAACAATTCTTCGACACGTGGCAAACCTTGTGTAATATCGTCACCTGCGACACCACCAGTATGGAACGTACGCATTGTTAACTGAGTACCAGGTTCACCGATGGATTGTGCCGCAATAATACCTACCGCTTCACCAACTTGAACTTGGTTGCCAGTTCCTAGATCGCGACCATAACACTTGCGACATACACCATATGGGCTGCGGCAAGTCAATACGGAACGAATTTTTACTGTTTCATAGTGTTTAACAACTTCATCAGCTAACGCCTCTGTGATTTCACCGTTAAGAGGAACGATCACTTCGCCAGTTTCCTTGTTAACTAATTCTTCAGCTGCAATACGACCTACGATACGGTCTTTTAATGGCTCGATAACACCAGTACCTTCAACGATAGCTTCCACTTCAATACCGTGGATTTCATTGTTGCGTACTTGTACTTCTTTTACATCGGAGTTAAGAATCGCTTCGATGCCTTCTTCGGTGAGGCGTGTATCAGCTGGGAAGATTTCTACACCTTCGCTATCAACGATTGCTTGTACAGTATCCTTGTTCAACATGTTTTGAACCATAGTTTCCTTCAATGTTGCACGGATGCTATCGTCGCTTTCACCAAGAATAATTTTTTGAACCAAGTTAGTATGGTTAATATCGCTATCAGAACCCAAGTGTGCACCACGCAATGCAATAGATGTAACACCGGCTTCTGCGATATCAGCCAAGCATTGTTCGTCTAAGATAGTTTCAGCAGGTACAACAAGTTCCCCTGTTTCAGCGTTCACTACATCTTTATCTAGAACGCGACCAATGAGTTTATCTTTAAGCAATTCTAATGCTTGACGTGGAGATGTAGCTAAACGAGCACGTTCACGAACGAGATCAATACCTACAACGTCACAATCGTCCTCACGAACAATTACGTCTTGAGATACGTCAACAAGACGACGAGTCAAGTAACCGGAGTCAGCTGTACGAAGAGCTGTATCGGCCAAACCTTTACGAGCACCATGAGAGGATGTAAAGTAATCCAATACAGTCAAACCTTCTTTAAAGTTTGCTTTGATTGGTAAGTCGATGATACGACCAGATGGATCGGCCATCAAACCACGCATACCAGCAAGCTGACGAATCTGTTGTTTATTACCACGGGCACCAGAGATAGCCATCATGTAAATAGGGTTGAAACCATCTTTGTCACACGCCATATTATCCATCATCGCATCAGTAACATCTTCGGTTGCTTTTGTCCATAATTGGATAGTTTTACGGTAACGTTCTTCTTCTGTAATAAGACCACGACGGTACATACGAGATACTTTTTCTACCTCTTGTTCCGCTGTATCTAACAAACTAGTTTTAACTTCTGGTACTTTAATATCAGCAATGGCTACAGTCATGCCTGCGCGACGTGCGAAGGAGTAACCCAAGGACTTGATGCGGTCCAAAAGCTCTGCAGTTTTTTCATTGCCAAACAATTGGAAACATTGATCAACCAATTTACCAACTGTTTTCTTATCCATAACCTTACCCAATGTGTAAGTGCCATCTTCTTTTTGTTCATATTGCCACAACTCTGGGAACAATGCGTTATTGAAGATTAGGCGACCTGCAGTCGTTTCAACGCGACCATAGTCAGGCATACGGATATAAAGAACATCTTGTAAGCCGATGATTTGAGCTTCATAAGCAAGCATTACTTCATCGTATGTAGCAAATGTTTTAGCATTTTCTTTTGTATTTTCACGTACTACAGTCAAGTAGTATGTACCCAAGATCATATCCTGAGATGGTACCGCTACTGGTTTACCGTCTTTAGTGGACAAGATATTGTGGCTTGAAAGCATCAATGTACGAGCTTCTGCTTGTGCTTCTACGGACAATGGTAAGTGACACGCCATTTGGTCACCGTCAAAGTCAGCATTAAACGCTGTACATACTAATGGATGCAATTTGATAGCACGGCCTTCCCAAAGGATTGGTTCGAAGGCTTGGATACCAAGTCTATGCAATGTAGGGGCACGGTTCAAGAGAACTGGATGTTCTTTGATTACCTCTTCCAAGGATTCCCACACGCCAGGGCCGATTCTTTCAACTTGGCGTTTAGCAGCCTTGATGTTGGATGCTTGACCGCGTTCTACCAAACGTTTCATAACGAATGGTTTGAACAATTCCAATGCCATCTCTTTTGGCAAACCACATTGGTGCATTTTAAGTTCAGGACCTACTACGATTACGGAACGACCGGAGTAGTCAACACGTTTACCGAGCAAGTTTTGACGGAAACGACCTTGTTTACCTTTAAGCATATCGGACAAGGATTTCAACGGACGGTTACCAGGACCTGTTACAGGACGACCGCGACGACCATTATCAATCAACGCATCAACAGCTTCTTGAAGCATGCGTTTTTCATTGCGCACGATGATATCAGGAGCACCTAAGTCTAACAAACGTTTCAAACGGTTGTTACGGTTGATAACACGACGGTACAAATCATTGAGGTCAGATGTAGCAAAACGGCCACCATCTAATTGAACCATTGGGCGCAATTCAGGTGGGATTACAGGAACAATGTCCATAATCATCCATTCTGGACGGTTCCCAGATTGACGGAATGCTTCTACTACTTCCAAACGACGAACTGCACGGATTTTACGTTGACCACTAGCAGTGTTCAACTCTTCGCGCAATTCAGCATTCAATGCTTCAAGATCAAGTTCTGCTAAAAGAGCTTTTACAGCCTCAGCACCCATGTCGATGCATGCAAAGAGAACCTCTTCAGCAGCGCCTAATTCATAGCGCTCTTCACGAGTTAATTCTTCGTATTCTTTATCCGCTTCTGGGATTGTTGCATCATCGCGAAGAGCCGCATTGTAGCGCTCTTTGCGTTGTGCTTCATGAACAATAGCCAAACGCTCATTACGTTGTGCTACTGTTTCGATTACGACGGATTTACCCCCGATAGTGTAACCGTCTTCGTTGAATTGAGCTTCATATTCGCGGTATTCTTGCTCGGACAACAATTGACGTTTTGTCAATGGCGTACCAGCTGGATCTACTACGATATAGGAAGCAAAGTATAATACGCGTTCCAAAGAACGTGGAGATACATCAAGGATAAGGCCCATGCGGGATGGGATACCTTTGAAGTACCAAATGTGAGATACTGGAGTCGCCAATTCAATATGGCCCATACGTTCACGACGTACTTTAGCACGGGTAACCTCTACACCACATTTGTCGCAGACTACGCCTTTATGGCGAATGCGTTTATATTTGCCGCAGTGACATTCCCAGTCTTTTGTAGGTCCAAAAATGCGTTCGCAGAATAGACCATCACGTTCTGGCTTCAACGTACGGTAGTTAATAGTTTCAGGTTTCTTAACTTCCCCATGAGACCAAGATAAGATCTGCTCTGGAGAGGCTAAACCGATTCGCATGGAATCGAATTCATTTACGTCTAGCACTACTATCGCTCCCTTCCTTATAGATAGTTTTAGTCTTCATCGTTAGAGGAGTCGCCCATTGGGTACGCCAATTGGCTAAGGATATCGTCTTCACCGCCGTTATCAGCTGGTTCTTCTTCCTCTTCCTCTACTTCTGGTTCTACTACAGTTACTTCATCAGTTTCTACAGCACTGCCTTCCATAACTTCTTCAATACCAGTTTCTACCACCTCATCTTCGTCCTCAAGTTCTTTCATAACAACTTCTTCTTGATCTTCATTCAAGATTTTTACATCAAGACCGATACTTTGAAGTTCTTTAAGCAATACCTTGAAGGACTCAGGTACACCTGGTTCAGGGATGTTTTCGCCTTTAACGATTTTTTCGTATGCTTTCACACGACCAACAACGTCGTCAGACTTAACAGTTAATAGCTCTTGAAGGGTATAGGCTGCGCCATATGCTTCTAGAGCCCAAACTTCCATTTCCCCGAAACGTTGGCCACCGAACTGAGCTTTACCGCCCAAAGGTTGTTGTGTAACAAGGGAGTACGGACCTGTAGAACGAGCATGGATTTTGTCGTCAACCAAGTGATGGAGTTTAAGCATGTAAACGTAACCAACAGTTACGTGGTTATCCATAGGTTCACCAGTACGACCATCGTATAGTACAGTTTTACCATTTTCAGGACGACCAGCGATTTCTAATGTTTCGAATACGTCTTTTTCGTGCGCACCGTCAAATACAGGTGTAGCGATATGAATACCCGCTACATCTGGTGTTGGCATGCCATATTTGTCAAAGTCGTAGCCAAGGCCTTCCAACTCTTTGCGGATTTCAACGCGTTTTTCTTCAGCAGAGTGAATATTGTTAAGAGTATTTTTAACTTTATTAATCGCCTCTAATTCCTCTACAAGAACAGGATCCATTTCAGGAGCATCCTCTTCAGAATCAAAGAACTCTACATGAAGTGCATTGTATTTAGCTTCAATAGCTTTAAGTTCTTGGTAACGAGCTTCGCCACCCATAGCGTCCAATTTCTTTTGCGCCGCTTTTTCTACATGTTTTAAGATTTTAGTTTTCAAAGTAATGATTTGTTCATTTTCTTCGAAATGATTTACGGTTACATCTTCTGCAACTTTCGCTTCCAATGCTTCGATTTGAGCATAAAGGTCGCGGATTGCATCGATTTGTTCCCAGTAAGATGCATCAGTACGAGCTTCTTTCAACACATTTTGAATGTGAAGGTCTATAGCTTTGATTTTCATACCTAAGCCTTGAACAGCCCAACCCAAGTGAGTTTCAAGAACCTGCCCGATATTCATACGAGAAGGTACGCCCAATGGATTCAATACGATTTGTACTGGAGTACCATCTGGAAGGAATGGCATATCTTCTTTTCTCATAACGCGAGAAACGACACCTTTGTTACCATGACGGCCCGCCATTTTATCGCCTTCATGAATCTTACGTTTTTGAGCGATATATACGCGAACAAGTTTATTTACGCCTGGTTGTAATTCGTCGCCGTTTTCACGGGTAAAGACTTTTACGTCTACAACTTTACCGGATTCGCCATGAGGTACACGCAAGGAGGTATCGCGAACTTCGCGTTCTTTGTCGCCAAAAATAGCGCGCAACAAACGTTCCTCTGGAGTAAGTTCAGTTTCACCTTTTGGCGTAGCTTTACCTACAAGGATATCGCCAGGATGTACTTCTGCACCAATGCAGATAATACCTTCTTCATCCAAGTTTTTAAGTGTGTCGTCACCAGTATTAGGCAATTCACGAGTGATTTCTTCAGCGCCTAATTTAGTGTCGCGCGCATCACATTCGTATTCTTCAATATGAATGGATGTATAGATATCTTCTTTGCAAAGTTCTTCACTAAGCAAAATAGCATCCTCGTAGTTATAACCTTCCCAAGGCATGAACGCTACAAGAACGTTATAACCCAATGCCAATTCACCGCCATCAGTAGCAGGACCATCAGCCAATACTTGGCCTTTTACAACATGGTCACCACGATTAACGATTGGTTTTTGGTTAAAGCATGTGGATTGGTTAGAACGAATAAATTTATTCAAATGGTATGTATCAACGCAACCATCGCTATCGCGAAGAACGTGGATTTCATTACCCCAGCAACGTACAACTTTACCAGCTTCACGTGCTAATACGCAAACGCCGGAGTCAGTAGCTGCTGTATATTCCATACCAGTACCAACAAGTGGTGCTTGAGCGCGCAAGAGTGGTACCGCTTGACGTTGCATGTTCGCCCCCATCAAGGCACGGTTAGCATCGTCATTTTCAAGGAATGGAATCATAGCTGTACCAATGGATACAACTTCTTTTGGACTTACGTCCATATAGTCAACCTTATCAGGTGTGACTTCTAATACGTCATGACCACGACGACAAGCTACGTGTTCAGTTGTGAAGTAGCCCTCTGCATCAAGTGGAGAGTTCGCTTGGGCAATTGTCATGCCTTCTTCTTCATCAGCTGTCATGTATACTACGCTGTCAGATACGCGTACTTTAACAACTTTATCAGCATCCTTGCCTTTACCATACACTTTTTCTACTTTACGGTATGGCGCTTCAATAAAACCAAATTCATTTACTTTTGCATAGTTGGACAAGGAGTTGATCAAACCGATGTTTGGACCCTCTGGAGTCTCGATAGGACACATACGGCCATAGTGAGAGTGATGCACGTCACGAACTTCGAAGCCTGCACGCTCACGAGATAAACCGCCAGGACCAAGGGCAGATAGACGACGTTTATGAGTCAATTCTGCTAATGGGTTTGTTTGGTCCATGAACTGGGACAACTGGGAAGAACCAAAGAACTCTTTGATTGCAGCCACTACTGGTCGAATGTTAATCAAGGCTTGAGGCGTGATAGATTCGATTTCTTGAATTGTCATACGTTCACGAACAACGCGTTCCATACGAGTCAAACCAATACGGAATTGGTTTTGCAACAATTCACCTACGCAACGAAGACGACGGTTACCCAAGTGGTCAATATCATCTGTATGGCCTGCACCATCCATAAGATTGAGCAAGTAAGAGATATTAGCGATCATGTCTTCACGAGTTACTGTGCGATGATCGAATGGCAAGTTGCAATTATTACAGATAACTTTGGACTCTACACCATCATTATTTACGATGTAGAATTCAGCAAAGCCTTCACCATCGAATACATGACTATTTGCTACGATATCAAGTTGTTCTTCCCCCACTTGTACGCCTGCATCGAGGATTACTTCGCCAGTCTCAGGATCTACGATAGGTTGAGCCAATGTTTGACCTAACATACGTTGACGCCAACCGAGTTTTTTATTCAATTTGTAACGACCAACGCGCGCCAAGTCATAGCGGCGTGCATCGAAGAACAAGTTGTCGAACAAGTTACGAGCGGATTCTACTGTAGGAGGCTCGCCTGGACGTAATTTTTTATAGATTTCAACTAATGCTTCATCAGCAGATTGAGTTGTATCTTTTTCTAATGTGCGAACGATGCGTTCATCATATACTGGTAAGCCATCTTCATCAGTTTTACCATTCCAGAAGAGGTCTAGAATGCTTTCATTAGTATCCCAACCTAATGCACGTACCAATACAGTAGCTGGTAATTTACGGTTGCGGTCAATACGAACGGCAACAATTTCACTCGCATCTGTTTCAAGCTCAATCCATGCACCACGATTAGGGATAACTGTGGAATCATACAAACGGTTACCCATTGTATCGATTTCTTTATTGTAGTAAACACCTGGAGAACGTACCAATTGGGATACGATAACACGTTCTGCACCATTGATGATGAAAGTACCTGTATCAGTCATCAATGGGAAATCGCCCATGAATACTTCTTGTTCTTTAATGTCCATGTTTTCTGGATCATTATTCACCAAGCGAATATTTACACGAAGTGGTGCTGCGTACGTAGCATCACGGTTTTTACATTCATTAATATCATACTTAGGTTCACCTAAGCTGAAACCCTCAAAAGAAAGTACTAGATTACCTGAATTGTCTTTAATCGGAGAAATATCGTTGAAAATATTTTGTAAACCACTCTCCAAGAACCACTCATACGATTTACGTTGAATGTCCAATAAATGCGGCATCTTGATAACTTCGTTAATTTTTGCATATGTATAACGAGTTCGTTTGCCTACCTGTTCAGGTTTGAACATATTTGCTTTCACCCCTATCAAACACACTGGTCTACCATTTTCTATAACGGCATGAAAAAGACATCTTACAGGTCTCAGTTTTCCTGCTCGGGCAACGTCAAATAAAGCAAGGTCCATTTCATTTTTAAAATAACCTTGCTTCCCATTAACCAAGCACAACCTTGGAAGAAAACCTCATCACTATTCAAGTTATAGTTTTTACATCCAAAAGCAGAAAACGCTACTTTTGCAATATATAATTTTATCAGTAATAAAAAAGACTGTCAACCAAAAGGGTTGACAGCCTTTCATTTTCATGCTCTATTCATGTATCAAAAAAAGAACTATAAAATTAGTTACCTTTTTGTTTTAAAAGTTTCGCACCAGCAATACCAGGGCGAGTCATTTCTTTAGGAGAAAGAATATGATTGATTTCATCCTCAGTCAATAAGCCTTGATCCAAGATGATATCACGAATAGCTCGACCAGTTTCATACGCTTCTTTCGCCAATGCAGAAGCTGTTTCATAACCAAGATGAGGCAACAATGCTGTTACGATACCAACGGAGCGGTTCAACCAGTATTCGCATTGTTCACGGTCTACTTCAAGATCAACGAGCAATTTATCTACAAATGTATTTACACCATTTTTAAGGTAGCAAAGGTTATTGAACAAGTTATACGCCAATACAGGTTCCATTACGTTCAATTCGAATTGACCATTTTCTACAGCTAATGTGATAGTAGTATCATTACCGATAACTTGATAACATACTTGGTTCAATACTTCGGCGATAACAGGATTTACTTTACCAGGCATGATGGAAGAACCAGGTTGACGTGCAGGTAATTTCAATTCTCCAATGCCGCAACGAGGGCCAGATGCCATCAAACGAAAGTCATTTGCCATCTTAATCAATACAAGGGCCGTTACTTTCAAACCGCTAGAAATATCTGCAAATACGTCTGTATTATTTGTAGCGTCAATCAAGTTTTCAGCTGTGTAGAACGGTTCGCCTACAACTTCGCTAAGTTCATATGCTACATCATGAATGTAGCTAGGTTCAGCGTTAAGACCAGTACCAACTGCAGTGGCACCCATGTTGATTACATGTGCACCTTCAACAGCAGATTTGATGCGTTTGATACCACGACGGATACCAGATGCATAAGCACCCATTTCTTGACCCAATGTAATTGGCACCGCATCTTGTAAGTGAGTACGGCCCATTTTCAAGATTTCGCTATATTCTTCAGCCTTCTTCTCCAGCTCATCAACGAGACGTTGCAAGGCTTCAAGTAAAGGTTTCGATTTAATGATAGCACATACTTTAATAGCTGTAGGGAACGCATCATTTGTAGATTGCGCCATGTTACAGTGGTTGTTAGGGCTTACGATATCGTAGCTACCTTTTGGATGACCTAAAATTTCACAAGCACGATTAGCCAATACTTCGTTCATATTCATGTTTACAGAAGTACCTGCACCACCTTGAATTGGGTCAACTGGGAACTGATCAGCAAATTCGCCGGCAATAACTTCATCAGCGGCTTGAACAATAGCTTTACCAATAGATACATTGAGACGACCAGTTCTCATGTTTGCCAAAGCAGATGCTTTTTTAACCATCGCTAACGCTTTAATGAAATCTTGGTCTAAATGTTTTCCTGTAATATGGAAGTTTTCTAATGCGCGAATCGTTTGTACACCATAATATAACTCATCTGGTACTTCTAATTCACCTAGGAAATCATGTTCTTTTCTCATAATAGATCCTCTTTCCACTATTTCATATATTAAATGATAGTTTAATGAAACGGTTTTATCTTATGGGCTCATTATAGCATGTATTTTGTATACATAAAAGTCATTTCATGTATTCCCGATAAACAATATTCTATACAATATATCTTTTATTAACTATGAATTTCTGCTATAGTCCTTAGTTTTCTTTATGACTAGCCTTATAGTACAATAGTATAAACTATCTAACTAAGGAGTCACTATGATTAACAATCACACATTGCGTATAAGCGCGCTATTTCTATTAACCGTCCTGAGCTACGGTTTTTATAATGCCTATTTACCGATAACAGATCCGGTGGAGTCCAATTATGTTCTTTCCGCCATAACCATGTTAAAACACAACTCATGGATATCCCCCATGATATACGACCAAGTATGGTACGACAAACCGCCGCTCACTTATTGGGCACTTATGATTACGTACAAACTATTTGGCATATCTGACTTTACATCCCGCATACCTAATACTCTCGTTGCCGGAGCTAGCGTAGCACTCATGTGTCATATAACTTACCGCATATCTAAAAGCACCTTTGCCGGTGTACTCTGTGCCATTCTATTAATGAGTACACTACAGTTTTGGTATATATCTCATGCAGTTATAACCGATGGATTTCTATTCCTCTTCACCTTAGCTATATTTGGATATAGTTATTTAGCTTTTACCAATAATGACAAGTCAGCTATGGTGAAAGCTTACATTGCTGCTGCTTTAGCCGTGATTACAAAAGGACCTATAGGCATTATCTTACCCGGCCTGATATTACTGATTTATGTATGCGCGCGCTATTTGGTCCACAGAAAAGACGAAAACTATCAGCTATCAACGGATATTAAACTACTATTTAATCCCTTAGGACTATTAGCTTTTATAGTGATAGCTAGCCCTTGGTATATTGCTATGCATTCCATTCATGGTGAACAATTTGTTTCTGGCTTCTTAGGTCTACACAATGTAGATCGAGCCCTTGTATCTGAACATCCTAAATTTAATGTATGGTATTACTATCTATTAATTGTACCCCTTTCACTATTACCATGGACACCTGTAATAGTCTATCATTTAAAAGATATTAGCTGGAAAAATGATTTTGATGTATTAGGCATTATATGGTTTATAGTTATCGTTTTCTTCTACTCTCTAGTAGCTACAAAGTATCTAACCTACACATTACCTGCCGTTATCCCTTGTATAATATGGAGTGCTGTAAAAATTTGTGAGTTAATCACCGATAAAGAGACTGGTGAATTTACTCAATCATTCAAAAAGTTTAATTATTTAGTTACTCTACCACTAGGCATTTACTACATGATTTTTACATTTGCTACAGCCTTTGATAAAAGTCTTGATAGTAAACCGTTAATCGTAGGTTCCTTTATTATAGTATGTATGATTTTAATTGGCCGATACTATATAACATCATTTTTTAAACTAGCAATATATGCTTTAGTTCCACTAATTACTTTATACTCAGCGATTACAATTACAGTACCACCAATATTATTTAATCAATCTGGTTTACAGTTCAGAACGTTCATTGAAGATACATCAAAACCAATATATATATACGGAGCTTACTACACCTCTATTGTATATTATATGGACACGACTCCTACTCAAGTTTTTGTAGATACAACTGATGATCCACGGTGGACCGAAGGCAAAACATTAATGCCAACAATAACCAAAGAAACATTTTTTAAAGATATAACAAATAATCGAGGCGCCTATGTCATCGTTCCTAAAAAATATGACAAGGATTTTTCTAATGCATTACCTTATCCAAAGGCAAAATTAGTCAACAAAACAAAACTCGCATCGATTTATAAAGTCCAATAAAAAAGGCGTACCCATAGGGTACGCCTTTAATATGTATAAAATTATTTCAATTCTACGGATGCGCCAGCTTCTTCTAATTGAGCTTTCAAAGCTTCAGCAGCTTCAGCAGCAACACCTTCTTTTACAGGTGCAGGAGCGCCGTCAACGATAGCTTTAGCTTCTTTCAAGCCAAGACCAGTTGCTTCACGAACAACTTTGATTACGTTGATTTTGGATGCGCCAGCATCTTTCAAGATTACGTCGAAGGAATCTTTAGCAGCGCCGCCTTCAGCACCACCAGCAGCTGCTACAGCTACAGGAGCTGCTGCAGTTACGCCAAATTCTTCTTCGATTGCTTTTACAAGATCATTAAGTTCAAGAATAGTTGCTTCTTTTAATTCAGCAACGATGTTTTCAATGTTCAATGCCATTTTGAGTATCCTCCATAAATTAGTTTATAGTGCCAGCCTTATGCGGCCGACGAATAATTTGCAGTACTTATTATTCTGCAGGTTTTGCTTCTGCAACAGCTTTGACAGCGTATGCAACATTGCGAACAGGAGCTTGCAATACGGAAAGCAACATGGAAAGCATACCTTCGCGGTTTGGAAGAGATGCAATTGCTTTAACGCCTGCAGCGTCCATAACTTCGCCTTCAACGATACCAGCTTTAACTGTTACAACTTCTTTGTCAGTAGCTTTGATGAATTGTTCGATTACACGAGCAGGTGCAACAGCATCTTCTTTAGAAGTAGCCAACGCAGTTGGACCCTCTAAATGCTCAGCGAAACCTTCAAGATTCAATTCGTTTGCAGCGATACGAGTCAAAGTATTTTTGATTACTTTGTATTCAACACCTTCAGCCAACATTTTGCGACGAAGATCAGTTGCTTGCGCAACAGTTAAACCAGAGTAACCAATCAATACAGCACCTTTTGCTTCAGAAAGAGTTTCTTTCATTTGAGCAACGATTGCTTTTTTTGATTCAGTGACAGCCATTAGATTACCTCCTTATAGATTTTTTGGTGCTCTATGTACTATCTTAGCGTAAAAAACGACCCCATCGCACGCGATGAGGTCGTAACTAGTCCTAGGTTATTCTAGTGTCAGCCTCAGCGGGCGGATTTTCATCCATTATACATACCAGCCGTCTACAGCTAAGAGACATATGTGATTATTGCTCTTTTGTTACGTTGCTCAATTTGAACACGTTCAAAGGCACACCAGGGCCCATTGTAGCGGACAAGGTTACAGATTTAATGTATTGACCTTTAGCTGCTACAGGTTTAGCCTTGATAATAGTATCAACGATTGTACGGTAGTTGTCAAGTAATTTTTCATCATCGAAAGACGCTTTACCGATGGAGCAAGAGATAATACCTGCTTTATCAGTACGATATTCGATTTTACCAGCTTTGATTTCGTTTACTGCACGAGCAACGTCTGGAGTTACTGTACCAACTTTAGGGTTTGGCATCAAGCCTTTAGGACCCAAAATTTTACCAAGACGACCAACTTGACCCATCATGTCTGGTGTAGCAACTACTACGTCGAAGTCGCTCCAGCCACCTTGGATTTTAGATACTAACTCTTCAGAACCTACGAAATCTGCGCCAGCTTCTTCAGCTGCTTTAATATTGTCGCCTTTTGCAAATACAAGAACGCGTTTAGTTTTGCCAGTACCATGAGGCAATACTACTGCACCACGAACTTGTTGATCAGCGTATTTAGGGTCGACATTCAAGTTGAAAGCGATTTCAACTGTTTCATCGAAATTTGCAGTTGCAGTTTTCTTAACCAACTCAATTGCTTCTACTGGTTCGTAGAATTTACCAGCTTCAATAAGTTTTACTGCTTCAGCGTATTTCTTACCTACTTTTGCCATTATAATATCCTCCTTATGTGGTCAAACGGGAATTCCCTCCCACCGATTTGCGCCTTATGCGCAAGTCGTACGCTTATTAGTCAACGATTTCAATGCCCATGCTGCGAGCAGTACCTTCTACCATGCGCATACCTTGTTCTACGGTATTAGCATTCAAGTCAGGCATTTTCAATTCAGCAATTTCACGAACTTTATCGCGACCGACTTTTGCTACTTTATCACGGTTAGGTACACCAGAACCTTTTGGAATACCTGCAGCTTTTTTCAACAATACTGCAGCTGGTGGAGTCTTAGTGATGAAGTCGAAGCTACGATCTTCATATACGTTAATAACTACTGGGATAATCAAGCCAGCTTGTTTAGCAGTACGTTCGTTGAATTCTTTTGTGAAAGCAACGATGTTAACACCTGCTTGACCTAGTGCAGGACCAACTGGTGGTGCTGGAGTAGCTTTAGCGGCTTCAATTTGTAGTTTTACTTGTTTAACTAATTTCTTAGCCATGGGTAATTAAACCTCCTATGCTTATACTGTGGTGGTAACGGATATACATCCTCCCACTGGCAACCAAAAGCGATTGCTCTTTTTAGAGTTATATTTATATATTAAAGAGCTTTCTCAACTTGAGAGAACTCTACCTCTACCTCGGTATCTCGGTTGAACATTTCCACACTAAGTTTCAATGTTCCTTTATCAGGGTTAAGTTCGGTAATAACACCTAGTTTATCTTCAAAGGCACCGGACGTAATGCGAACCGTTTCACCAACTTCTACATCAACGTTGATAGTTGGTTTCTTATCCAAGCCCTGAGACTTAAGTATATGTTCTACTTCGGAATCAGAAAGTGGAACTGGTTTTGTAGCAGAGCCAACGAAGCCGGTTACACCTGGCGTGTTGCGCACAACATACCAAGAACGGTCGTTAACTTCCATTTCCACCAATACATACCCAGGAAATATCTTACGTTTTACTACTTTTTTAACCCCATCTTTTTCATCTATTTCGTCTTCAAGAGGCACCAAAATTCGGCTGATTACATCTTGTAGCCCCATAGATTGAACTTTAAGTTCAAGAGTGGTTTTTACTTTATTTTCGTAGCCTGAATAGGTATGAATTACATACCACTTCTTATCTGCTTCCATGTAATGGCCCCCTTATCCAACAAAGTGCAACAACGTATTAAAAAGTTGGGCGAAGAGTCCATCAAGCACAGAAATAATCAAAGCGATGAATATGGTCACTAAGAATACTACTATTGTGTAGTTGATAAGCTCTTTTTTTGTTGGCCAGACTACTTTTTTTAGTTCAGCTTTCACACCGCGGAAGAATTTTCCAAATCCACCACGCTGCTGCACTGCTGAGTTAGACTTTGCCATTTTGTTTCACATCCTCAAATCAACAGGTAATGAATGATAAGAATTATTTTGTTTCACGGTGTAATGTATGTTTACCGCAGAATTTGCAATATTTCATCATTTCAATACGATCAGGATTGTTCTTTTTATTCTTGTTCGTTTGATAGTTGCGTTGTTTGCAATCTGTGCAAGCTAAAGTAATGGCATTACGCATCCGGATACACCTCGCTTTATATTTACTAATCTGTCTCTTGTACTCGAAAACGCTCGACTACATACTAAAAAACTATATCATACGTAGCAAGCGATGTCAAGAAATTAAACAACTCAAAAAAGCCAGGCACGTATGCCTGACATGGATAGTATAACAGACAATGGCGCCCCTTGTCTACCCAAAGAACGCCATGTCATGTTAGCTTATATGTCTATATTGTATTTAATATTATATTATATTTACATATTTACTATTACTGCTTCGTTTATTACTATTTCTTTGTGAAAGTTACTTTCACGATCTGCCAGAAGAAGGCCAATGCCCCCAATATCATGATGGTATCGCCTACCATACGAAGCCAACGTAGATTTTGTAACAATGGTTGTTGCATAAACTCTTCGCTGCGAGCGAGCCATAAGCCTTGTGTAACACTTGCCCAACTTTGAATCAAACCAATCGGCAATAGGCTGATAAGAACCATTAACGCAAGGCCCCAGTTCAATGCCCAGAAGCCGAATTTCATCAATTTGTCGTTGAGTTCCACCTCAGGTCGAATATAACGAGCGATGAGGAATACAAAGCCTAAACTCAAGAACCCGTATACACCGAACAATGCCGTATGAGCATGAACAGCCGTTGTATTTAGACCTTGAATGTAGAACAAGGAAACCGGCATATTGATTAAGAAGCCGAAGATACCGGCCCCTACCAAGTTCCAGAAGGACACCGCAATAAAGCAATATACAGGCCATTTTAATCGATGCATCCACGGTGCACTATGAAGGCGTGTATAATTTTCAAACGCTTCATAACCTAAGAGTACAAGAGGAACTACTTCCAATGCGGAGAAAGATGCCCCTGTGGCCACGATAGTCGATGTAACACCGGTGAAATAAAGATGATGGAATGTGCCAGGGATACCGCCGATAAGGTAAATAGCACCGGACGAAATCGCTGCTACGGTACCTGCACGATAGGATACGAGACCAAGAGTTACGAAAATAAAGGCCATCAAAGTAGTAGAGAACACTTCAAAGAAGCCTTCTACCCAAAGGTGAATAACCCACCAGCGCCAGTATTCCATGATCGCCAAGTGGCTATGTTCCCCATAGAAAAGACCCGGTCCATAGAAAATACCGACCATCACAACGGAGAAAATAAAGGCAGCAATGAGGTTTTTATCCCCTTTATTTTTGAAAGCACCAATGATGCTGCGCACCATAAGCACAAGCCAAAATAGAATGCCGATATATTCGATCCATTGCCATACGCGACCCAACTCGATAAACTCATACCCTTGGTGACCCAAGTAGAAGTTTAAGGACGCCGGAATCTCATGCGCAATACCTAAATAAGTACCCGTAAAGGATCCCACTACTAACACGACAAGTGCCCAGAATAAAATATCCACGCCCAATTTTTGGAACTTAGGATCTTTACCACCATTAATAATCGGCGCCAAGAATAAACCGGCACTCAAGAATGCCATCGCAATCCAGAACAAAGATGCTTGAATATGCCATGTACGAGCAATGGAATATGGGAAATATTGCGCCAACGGAATGCCATAGAAAGCTTGCCCCTCTACAGTGTAATGCGCAATGATACCGCCCATACCAAGTTGTAGTAAAAATAATGCCAAAATTGTAAATAAATATTTGCCCAAAGACCGTTGAGACGGTGTGAGATTCAATTTGGAAATCGGATCTTCCGTAGGCGGTGTCAATTCATGTTCATCGCTTTTACGACCGAACGCCCACATCCATACGACAATACCGATACCACAAAGTAAAATAATAACACTCACCACAGACCAAACTACGCTTTCCGGTGTCGGATTATGATCTAATAGTGGCTCATGAGGCCAGTTGTTGGTGTATGTAGCATCTGTACCAGGCCGCTGAGTAGATGCCATCCACGTAGTCCAGAAGAAGAAGCGTGCCATATCAATACGATCTTTTAGTTCCGGCAACGTATTATCCTTCATAGCAAAATGTTCGCGCGTTTCGGACAACTTAGGATTATCACCATAAAGCTCAATAAAATATTGTCCTGCTATATTCATCGCTGTAATACGTTCCGGCGAAAGCACTACAGTTCCATCTTCACGAACAGCACTGTTGAAATACTCCGCTTTAACCGCTTCTTTAACAGCTGCCTTCTGTGCAGCACCCAATTGTTCATAAAGAACACCAAAAGCTTGTTGCGACTTGATATCAAGCATTACGGACACTTCTTTGTGCAACCAATCAGCTGTCCAGTCCGGAGCTTGATATGCGCCATGCCCCAACACGGTTCCTACAGATTGACCACCTGTAGATTGCCAAGCCGATTGACCATGTAAGATATCTTCTTTAGTGAACAAGACCTGTCCATCTTGAGATACATACGCAGTCGGTACCGGTGGCGCTTGATGATACACATCAGTACCCAGATAGCCAAGAATAGAAAAACCAATAACAAGAACTGCTACCACGGCTATCCAATACTTTTTGTATTCACCCATCACATTACCTCCTTTTCTATAAAAGCACAAAAAGAGAGCCTATGCTCTCCTCATATATAATATACACTAATTTTATAAATAAAGTTGTATCTAAGGTTACAATATATTAAAATTTCTTCTCAATTTGTATCAATAGTATGATTATCCTTTGAAGCCTGAATACAACGTATATATCACCTTACAAAATCATCATTGTTTCAATATATTAGCGATTCAATTCTATACTCTTAATCATCAATATATACAAAATAAAAGGGACCCATTGGGTCCCTTTTATTGAATCTAAAATTCAATTATATAGCTAATGTATCGATACATTGAGCTATAAACTTGTATTAACCTTCGATTTCTGTTACTACGCCAGCGCCTACTGTATGGCCACCTTCGCGGATCGCGAAGCGAAGACCTTCTTCGATAGCGATTGGAGTAATCAATTCGATTTCCATTGTTACGTTATCGCCAGGCATACACATTTCTACACCTTCAGGAAGGTTTACAACACCTGTTACGTCTGTTGTACGGAAGTAGAATTGTGGACGGT
>NZ_CALLVP010000102.1 GCF_938010505.1 uncultured Veillonella sp.
AAGTTCCCCACGGTGTAGCAGATAAACTTTCAGCAGTAACCGTACCGCGCATCATCGTTTGTCGAGTCATAACCTCTGTAAAAATGAGACCCATGCCCCGACTGGCAATCGTAGCCAATATAAAAAGAACCACCAGCGCAATACTGATAAAAGCGAAGAAGCCTATAATCCCCTTTTTATATAGTTGTATATATTTACTCCAGTAAGAGCGTATGTTATTTCCCATACATTTATTATAGCATTATATTGTACAAAACTGATATGCCGGATACAACAATCCAGATGGACAGTAACAATACCTCATGTTAGGATATATGCATAGTATAGTATGTATAAGGAGATTGTCATGAAAGTAAAAAGAATGCTTACCATGCCTATGTTTAGCACTCAAAACGACAATCAGTACTACGCGGTATGGCATAATGAAACGCCTGGTTTCATCATGGACTTTAAGGGACTGAACGGAAATCCGTCCACCCTTACCTATGTAACCCACAATAATGAATCCATGCTTATTTCAACACTAATCTACGATCCTAATAAGATATCCGCCTCCCACGAGGAGTTATTGCGATATATCAGCCACGTAGACATTACACCGGATAAAAATATCCATATCGGCATTACCCGTCTATTACCGGAAATAGAATTATAATTACAAAAGCCCTGCACACAGTAATGAATATACCTTTTACAGATACTATTCAAAGCCGTGAACAGGGCTTTTATTTTTTATAATATTATACTAAGGAGTAGTATTGCAGAATTTATAAGATAATGTATGTAAACTTAAAAGTCTTATGCTTCTGCTTTCACGTTTTTACCGTATTTTACAAGGCTTTCAGCTTCAATTTCATCTTGAGTTCGATAGTCTTGTGGAATATTAGCTAAGCGAATCCAGCTGCGAATCGCTTCTACCAATACGATAAGAATCATGAGGAACATAGCCGCACTAAATGCTACTAGAACCCATTTACCAGCAGGAATATAGCTATTAAATACGTTTTCAAAATCTGCTGTAATAGCAACGATGGCCATTAGGATACATGGAATACCTGTTACCCAGGCATAGCGTTTGCGGCCAAGTCGCATGATCACTGTAGTACTTACAGCCAATGTCATAGTACCTAATAATTGGTTAGATACGCCGAATAGAGGCCAGATAATACCGATGTTACCTTGTAGAACTAGGTAACCCCATAAGATACAAATCAAAGCGGCACAACCATATACGCCAGGAGCCCAGTGTTGGTCGTTGAATTTAGGATGGAAATGACCTAATAATTCTTGAAGCAAGTAACGACCTACGCGAGTACCAGCATCGATCAAAGTCATAATGAACAAAGCTTCGAACATGATACAGAAGTGATACCAGTACCCCATCAAGTGATCCATATTAGGCAATCTAGAGAAGATATGAGCCATACCTACTGCTAAGGATACGGCGCCACCAGGACGGTGCATCAAGTCTTCCCCAACCATTGCAGACAATGCTGGCAATTCATGCACTTGAAGGCCTAACGCTTTGAAGGATTCTACTGTGGAGTTAATGGCAAAGTAATCATCTGGATGCAATGCAGTCGCTGCAATCAACGCCATCATAGCGATGAAGCCTTCTGTTAACATCGCACCATAACCGATAGGTAAAATTTCTCGTTCATTAGTAAGCATTTTAGGTGTTGTACCTGTGGCAATAACTGTATGGAAACCAGATAAAGCACCACATGCGATAGTAATGAAGATGTAAGGGAATACAGAACCTTTCAATACAGGACCGCCGCCCCAGATATATGGAGTAACAGCTGGCATTTGGATTTCAGGCATTACGATGATAATACCGAGAGCCAAGGCACCAATTGTACCAATTTTAAGGTATGTAGACAAATAATCACGAGGAGCGAGCAATAACCATACAGGCAATGCAGCTGCAAAGAAGCCATATACAGCAAGCATAATTTCAATGGTTTGCAAGTCGTATGTAAACCAAGATGCATATTCGCTAGCCGCGATGTTAGGACCGTAGATAATACCTATGAAGATTAATGCTACACCAATGATAGTAGCCTCTTGGATTTTACCAGGACGCAACCATTTCAAATAAATACCGATAAAAATAGCAATTGGAATTGTAGCAAACACGGAGAAGAAACCCCATGGAGAGTTATGCAATGCGTTTGCTACTACTACGGCCATACCAGCGAGGGTGATAACCAATAGGAACAAAGTAGCGAGCATAGCACCGAAACCAGCCAGTTTACTGATTTCTTCGCGAGCAATATCCGCAATAGACTTACCATCATAGCGAACGGAAGCGAACAAGATAACCATGTCATGTACAGCACCGGCTAATACGGAACCAATGAGAATCCATAAGGCACCAGGTAAATAGCCGAACTGGGCTGCAATAACAGGACCTACCAGTGGGCCTGCACCAGCAATCGCTGCAAAGTGATGACCAAAGGTTACCCATTTGTTGGTTGGCACGTAATCGTGACCATCATTGTGAGTCATAGCTGGCGTTGGACGATATTGATCCAAGGTCAGTACCTTAGCCGCTATGAAAGCCCCATAAAAGCGGTACGCTAAAATTAGAATACACGCGGAGGCAATAACTAAGTAAATACCATTCATAACCATATAAACACCTCCAGTAATCCCGTGACATGGAGTGTATGAATATTACTGATAAAACTTATGTATCCATGCCACAATGGCTTCCTAAAATGTTAGTACTTACAACTTCATTGTATAACTAATCAACAAGGTGTCAATTGTTAATTTCTCATTTTGAAAGTTAATTATAACTATAACGCATAATAAAAAGGCATTCTCTACCTATCAGAGAATGCCTTTACTATTTTATATTGCCAAATGTACGCAATAAATTTAGACCTACGACACCACTTTTTTCGGGATGGAATTGCATTCCATACACTCTACCACGTTCTACAATACCAGGTACATCGATACCATAATTTGCAGTAGATATGATATATTCAGGGTCTGTATCGACATAATAGGAATGGACGAAATATGTGTATTGATCATCTACATTGCTAAAAGCACTATCAGGGTGATGAACCACGTTCTTATTCCACCCCATATGAGGCACACTAAGACCAAGATCTCGAGGAATTTCTTTTACCTTACCAGGAATAAGACCTAAACCTGGAGTTGGACCATACTCCTCAGATTCTTCAAATAAAAGTTGCATCCCTAAACAAATACCTAATAAAGGTATTTCTCGTTTTACTACCTCATAGATGACATCAACTAAACCACGCTCTTTCAGAACAGCTATAGCCGATGCATATGCGCCTACACCTGGCAAGAGAACACCATCAGCGTTTAATATGGTCTCAGCATCTGCCGTTAGCACTGCATCAAGACCGATGTAGGCTAAGGCTTTCTGGACATTGAAGGTATTCCCTGCATCATAATCTATAATGGCAATCATAATAAACTCCATTCTATAAAATGAAATCCGATATCATAAAACAAATCTTAATAATATTTGTGATATATTCTATGTGAATTAATGCATAAATTCTTTTAATATCTGGCGCATAACATCCCCATCTTGAGGCATTGGAATCGTAAGGCGTAACCATCCTTCTCGTTGACCTCGGCGCACTTGGTAACCTGATTTGAGCCAAGCATCTGCAAGACCTTCCGCATCAGGCGATGCAAAGAAAATAAAATTAGCTTCGCTCTTATAGTAGTGAATGCCTAACTCATCAAAAAGGCTTTCCCATTTTGTTCGCTCTTCTGCATTTTGAGAGACCGTTCTCGCCAAGAATTCTTGATCATCGAAAGCGGCTTCTGCAGCCACTTGAGATAAGGTATTCAGATTGTACGGCAAGCGAATGGTTTGCATATAATTTGCTAATTCTAAAGGAGTCATCATATAGCCTACACGGTAGTTGGCAAGGCCATAAGCCTTAGAGAAAGTACGCATGATAGCCACATTAGGGAACTCATCCAATAGCGCACGTGCCGTAGGAACAGCTACGGAAGTGACAAAATCGATATAAGCCTCGTCTACGATGACCAAGGTATCCTTTGGTACAGCTGCTACAAATTTGCGGATATCTTCAACAGACTCATAGGTGCCCGTTGGGTTATTAGGATTACATATCCACACGAGGCGTGTCGTTTCATCTACAGCTTTCACAAGAGCAGAAAAATCATACTGCCCCGTTTCAAAATCAGCTGGCACCTCGCGAATCTCAGCACCTTCCACGAGGCCATTCAAGGCATATTCCGAAAAGGCTGGCACGCTTACTACGATGGAGTCACCAGCAGTAATCAATGTTTTATTGACCATGGCGATGACCTCATCTAGACCTACACCTATGACGAGTTGCTCAGGTTGCACCTGCCAGTAATTCGCTAATTTCATGCGCAAATCGGTGGCATTGCCATCTGGATAGTAGTTGGCATCATTATGTGTTACATAGCTAAGGATAGCCTCCCGTACCAATGGCGATGTGCCGTATGGATTTTCATTTGCCGACAAGCGCACTAATCTGTCGATACCAAGGCGCTCTTTCACCGCTGCGGCCGGCTCCTCAGGTATATAGGGTTTCAATGTGCGAATTATCTCTTTCATAGGCTATCCTTTCTATCTATTTTCTTAATGTATATAAACGCGTTTTACCTCATTTTGTGTTTATAAACTCGTCTTAACTCATATAAACGCATGGGTAATCGTAGGAACTCATAACGCGATGTACATCATAAATTTGTAATCTCTGGGCGATCCGTAGTCTTGCTCACTACCCCTTCGCGACTCGCCAGCTCAGCTTCAATGGCTTTGTAAGGAATGTTTTTCTCCGCTAATAACACGAGCAAGTGATATAACACATCTGCTGTTTCGTAAATCAGTTCTTGAGGATCATCATTTTTTGCGGCGATAACGACTTCCGTTGCCTCTTCCCCAACTTTTTTCAAGATTTTATCGAGTCCTTTGTCAAATAAATAATTCGTATAAGACCCTTCCTTTGGCTGTGCCTTACGGTTTTTAATAATTTCGTATAATTCGTTCAGTGTTTGCTGTGCCATAACTTACTCCGTTATACCTCTTATAATTTGCATTCTATTATGCTTATCTTATTCATTGCCATTGTGCTGATTTTATCGAATACTATGCCTCTACTTCATTAAAGAAACAGCTTGTACGCCCGGTATGACAGGCAGGACCTTCAGGCTTAACTTGAATGAGCAAGGTATCTCCATCACAATCTAGGGCCATACTCACCACATGCTGCACATTGCCGCTAGTCCCACCCTTATGCCATAACTCCTTACGAGATCGAGACCAAAACCACGTTTCCTTTGTTTCTAATGTTTTGTGAAAGCTTTCTTCGTTCATCCACGCCACCATGAGAACGTCCTTAGTCTCCGCATCTTGCACAACCGTTGGCAGTAAGCCATTCCCTTTTTCAAAATCTGGTTTCATATTTTAAATCCTTTGTTAAAAATAATTTGTATAGTCGCGTTATTCATCTACAAGGATACACAAATTACTAGGCTATACCCCAGTTACTACCAAGTAATATTCAGTAAACCGATTAGTTTATTTAATATTCGTACCATACTGTAACTATTTAAGTTGTAGTTATAGAAAATACTTCTATCTTACAGTAATTCCGTGAGCTCGTAATTCAGCTTTAAGATCAGGAATTTTAACTTCCCCAAAGTGGAATATAGATGCTGCCAGTGCACCGGTAACACCGGTTTGCTTAAAGAGATTTACAAAATCCTCAACCTTACCCGCACCTCCAGATGCGATGATAGGTACATTCACGACAGACTCTATGGCCTTATATAGTTCAATATCAAAACCAGATTTTGTACCATCTTTGTCCATGCTCGTCACCAGCAATTCCCCTGCTCCACGAGCTACGGCCTCTTTTGCCCAATCTAAAGCTTTCCATTCTGTACGCTTACGACCGCCGTGAGTATAGGCATACCATTCGCCAGTTTCTTCATCTGTTTTCACATCAATGGCTACCACCATACATTGATTACCAAACTTTTGAGCCCCTTCTGTGATGAGCTCAGGGTTAGCAAGAGCCGCAGAGTTCAAAGATACCTTGTCCGCACCAGCTTTAAGCAAAGCCGTCATATCATCAACACTCTTGATACCACCACCCACGGTAAGTGGCATAAATACTTGTGTGGAGATTTCTTGTACCACATCGCGCATAGTGGTCCGTGCATCAACGGTGGCCGTAATATCTAAAAATACCAGCTCATCTGCCTGTTGCTGTTCATAGGATGCCGCAATATCTACGGGACTGCCTACATCTACGAGATTAACAAAGTTAACCCCTTTTTTTACGCGCCCATCATCTACATCTAGGCAGGGAATAATCCGTTTCGCTAACATAAAGCTCCTTTCCATCGAGTGTCACTCAATATAATTCAGCTGTTACACCCAATACATTTCAACAGTTATACTCAACATATTTCATTGACTATACACAATATATTTATTGATTATGCACAATATTCCATTGGTTACAGCCAATAATTAATTTAAGAGCATCACAGTCATTTCTATTATTTCTGCTGATTGTACTCGCCGATTTCCTCTAGCGTAATCGTGCCCTCGTACAGAGCCTTACCAACAATACTATCCATAACGCCTTTTTGTTCTAGCGATTTAATATCCTCTAGATTACGAACGCCCCCAGAAGCAACGATGCGTGATGTAGGAAATTCTTTTTGCAAATTCCCAAGTAACTCTTCATTGGCGCCCTGCATCGTACCATCCCTGTCTACATCGGTAACGATAAAATATTTTGCGCCACCTTCAATCATGGCACCGATTAAATCGGTCATCGGCACGTCGGATTGGTCAAGCCAACCTTCAGCGGCAACTTTGCCATTTTTTCCATCTACACCAATAACGATGCGCTCCGCACCGTATTCAGCAATAACCTGCTTCGTAAGTTCCGGATTTTTAAGCGCTACAGATCCTAAGATAACCCGATCTAGGCCCAAACTCAAATAAAGGTCAACGGCCTCTTTATCGCGGATGCCGCCTCCAATTTCAAGGATGCCTGTGAAAGCTGCACGCACTGCTTTTACAATGTCTACATTTACAGGCTTGCCCGCCTTGGCACCATCTAAATCGACGAGGTGCAAGGCTCCCACTTTAGCCGCTTCATATTGTTTTGCTTGGGCCACTGGATCTGGATTGATGACCGTTTCCTGCGCGAAATCGCCTTTATACAAGCGAACACTGCGCCCATCTTGTAAATCTATAGCTGGAAAAATCATACATTCTCCTTTACTAAATAACGCCCTTTGTAGAGTTAACCCCTTGGATATCCGGATTAATAGTAACTGCTTTGCGCAATGCACGACCCATTGCCTTAAACATGCTTTCAATGATGTGATGTGTATTGCGACCATATAAATTAAGCACATGTAAGTTCATAGCGGCGCTCATAGCAAGAGCTTGGAAGAAATCCTCCACCAGCTCTGTTTCAAAGTTGCCACCTAGAACGGGTGTACTCCATTCCCCTTGGAAAACAAGGTACGGACGACCGCTCAAATCAATCACAACTTGCGTCAATGCTTCATCCATAGGAACCCACGCATCGCCGTAACGCTCGATGCCGGCCTTGTCGCCAAGGGCTTTTACCAAGGCCTGCCCTAAGGCAAGTCCAACGTCCTCAACTGTATGATGAGCATCCACATATGTATCGCCCTTTGCCTCTACCACAAGGCCAAAACGGCCGTGCTTCGCTAAGAGCGTCAACATATGGTCAAAGAAGCCAATTCCGGTCGAGATGGAGCTCGTTTGCGCCCCATCAAGGGTAATTTCTACTGTAATATCTGTTTCTTGAGTGGTGCGTTGCACCGTGCCTGTGCGTATCATAACGACCTCTATACTCCAAATCTATTTCTGTAATCTATATTTCCACTCTATATTTTAAATATTTATATAAATATAGATGCCAAATATATACCAAATCTATTTTCTAATATTTTTTATAAACTATTTTTCAAAGCGTACTTCAATGGCCCGAGCATGTGCTTCGAGCCCTTCCGTACGAGCCAATGTAGTAATGTGTTTTGCCACTTCTTCTAAACGTTCTTTTGTAAATTGTGTGAAAGACGTACGTTTCACGAAATCGTATACGCCGAGCGGAGACGAAAATCGCGCTGTACCGCTAGTAGGCAATACGTGGTTCGTACCACCCAAGTAATCGCCCAACGGTTCAGATGCATAAGCACCGAGGAATACGGAGCCCGCATTTTGAACAAGGCTCATGTAATTCATTGGATCTGGCAATTGGATTTCCAAATGCTCTGGAGCCACTTCGTTCATCACCGTAAACATGTCTTCAATGCTGTCCATAATGGCAATATAACTATTATTTTCAATAGCTGGACGAGCGATGCTTTCACGAGGTAACAGTTTAAGTTGACGTTCCACCTCATCGGATACGGCATTTGCTAACGTTTCACTAGTAGTCACCATAATAGCGCGTGCACGAGGATCATGCTCCGCTTGAGATAATAGGTCAGCCGCCAAGTGAACTGGATTAGCGCTGTCATCGGCGATAACACCGATTTCGCTGGGGCCCGCAATCATGTCGATATCAACTTGGCCGAATACTTGGCGTTTTGCAGTGGCTACGTAGATATTACCAGGGCCTACGATTTTATCTACCTTTGGAATGGTTTCCGTACCGTAAGCCAACGCCGCTACCCCTTGGGCACCGCCCACTTGGTACACCGCATCAACACCAGCCAGTTTTGCTGCACCAAGTACAGCAGGGTTAATACCCTCCTTTTGAGGAGGTGTCACCATGACGATTTCTTTTACCCCTGCGATTTTGGCTGGCAATGCAGTCATGATAATAGTAGATGGATACGCCGCTGTACCGCCAGGAACGTAGAGACCAACATGAGCCAAGGGAATGACCTTTTGACCGCGGATAATACCCGGTGTATCCATATCCACAAAACCTTGCTCAATTTCACGACTGTGGAATTCTGTAATGTTAGCCTTTGCCTTTAATAATGCGGCTTTCAAATCATCAGATAAAGATTCATAAGCGGCATCGATTTCCTCTTGAGGCACCTTGAAATCTTCGATGGATACGCCATCAAATTTTTCAGAATATGCTTTAAGTGCCGCATCACCATTTGTCCGAACATCAGCAATGATATCGTAAACGCGACGTTCAATTTCCATATCTGTAGTTTGTTGTGTATACTCACGTACGATACCGAGCATCGCCTCTAGTGATTCTTTATATATTTTCATCTGTCATCCTTCTTCCTACTTGAGCTATCAGTATCACTAGTTAAATCTATTATTCATTTTCTATTATTCATTCCATATATTAATAGTTTTATCTGCTATTGATCCTAAATCTTACTAGCTGGATATATGATTCACTCTACGTCTTATTTATTAATTGCTTCTGAAAGCTGATCAATAAGTTTAAAAATGGTGTTTCTCTTTTGTTTTAAAGCTAATGGATTGGCTACGAGACGTGTAGAAATTGGTTGCAACCAGTCGAAAATTTCTAAATTATTCTCACGCAAAGTAGTACCCGTTTCCGTAATATCTACGATAGCATCCGCTAATCCTACAAGTGGAGCCAGCTCAACGGAGCCTTCAATTTTAATGATTTCTACATCTTGAGCTCCAAAGTATTGTTTTGTAACAGTTGGATATTTCGTACCAATTCGTTGACGGCGACCTTCTTTAGGATCATAGCCCGCTAAGGATGCCAAAATAAATTGGCATTTACCCGTTTGTAAATCAAGCATTTCATAGCTCGTATCGTCTTGTTCATCTAGAACATCACTGCCGACGATACCGAGGTCCACAACGCCGTTTTTCAAATACGTCGTTACATCCGGCCCCTTTGCGAGGATGACCTCCATAAAATCACCCAAAGAAATAATAAGCTTACGTGCCTTATTATGTAATGGTTCACAATCTACGCCACATGCTTCTAGGAGTGGAATAAAATCCTTTTCTACGCGCCCCTTCGTAAGAGCGATACGCAGTTTATCGTTATCTTGCGCTTTGCTTTCACCTTGCAAAGTTACCTCGGTCAACACGTCAATGTTGAAAGCCATCCCAACGGCCGGCATCGGTGTACCATCAAAGCTAAATAACAGTCCATCATAACGACCACCACTGACGATATATTGAGACACGCCGTCCACATAACCTCTAAAGGTAATGCCTGTGTAATAAGATTGAGGCGGTTCTGTAGATACATCGATGCGAACCTGTTGCCCTGTTTGCTCCACTTGGTTTGCCATGTCTATGAGATTATCTAAAATGCGCTGCGCCGCTGCAGGCAAGATGATTTGGTTCAGCTCATCCTTGATATCTTGAACCGTACCAAATAAACGAGGCCATACATTGAGGAATGGGAACAACGCACTATTTTTAAAGTCGGAAATCAACTCGTTATAGCGCGGTAAATATTTAGTAAACAAAGCGTCTAATAGCGCTGTTCTTTCATCATCACTGAGCCCTAGCGCATCGGTGATAGCACGAGAGAAACGAGCATCACCAATTTCGAGCAACAGGCTACCACCTAGCTGAGTTTCATTTACCTCTTTAATGATCTTGAAGCACTCTTGCTCTGCCTCAATCCCATCATAGCCCACCATCTCGATACCACCTTGCGTCACTTGGTTCACATCGCCGCGGTGCTTTTTATTTTTCATAAACACATCGCCCAAGTAATAGAACGTGCGAGGCAATTCAATATTAGTAGTCGCCAAGAAACGACCGATAGGCATAGTCAAATCGGGACGAATTACGACGGATGCTTCAGAACTATCCATGAATTCGTACATATGCTGACCGCGCCCCATTGCATAACCATTGAATACATCTTTGTACTCTACGAGAGGCGTAGAGATCTTAGTGTACTGGCGGCTACGACATAGACCAAGCACATATTGACTCACATCATCCTTACGCTCCGCTACGATCCCTATATCATCACGGAAACCCGTAGGTAATTGCTGCTGTACCATCGTAAACATCCTTTCTATCAATTCATTTATATCATTTCTCATGTTTTTGAAAGCTATATATCATCTATATTAACCATTTAAGTTATATGACGGTTCAAGTCATCTAGCAATTCAGTTTATTATGAGAAAAAATTTACCTATATCGATACTTTTCTATTTTATTACTTTACTTTATTAAAGTATGAAATTATAATATAACGGTTCTATAGAATTGTCAATAGAACCGTCAATATTTCATATATTTACTACATATATCTATTTAATTACACCCTGATGTAGAAGATCTACATCATTATAAATCAAATTTCTTATTTCAAACTTATCATTTAGAGTAAAACAACCTTTTAGACCATTATAAGAAAAGACATAGCCATTCATGCTTTCACCATAAATAGAGACAACAGATATGGGCTCAACTACCACATCAATGGGTACTGCATAACGTCCTAGTTGATCGATTATAAACTTAGCTTGTGCTCTGTCACATGACAAGATTTGCCCCAAATCATATATGGCTTGATTTTTCTTCTCATTCCATTCATCATACTTCTTGCGTTGTCTAATATTATAGAGAATACCAATAAACATAATAAGGGTTAGGATTTTAAGTATTATCTCCATACGTTCTGTTCCTCACAAAGAAATTAAATTATCTAATTACTATTTGCACATAAAAAAGGCCTATACTTTTACCCACATGTTACATAGAACAGAGCCAAGTATAGACCTTCTGTAATTATCCCCAAACATTTTCTATATCCGCCACACTATGTGCATCAGATCCCAATACAAATGGCACCCCAATGATAGCCGCCATACCTTGAATAAAGCGGCTTGGGTACATTTCACGGCAGTCTGGTTTGAAGAAGCCGCTCATGTTGTAGTCTAGTTCACGACCTTGGACGCGCATAATATGCAAAATATCGCTCACCACCTGCGCATTGCGACGATCTAAATGGCGTTCAAACCCAAAATGATGTTGGTATTTCTTAATTAAATCAAAGTGACCAATGCGTTTAGGTGTATATTCACCGAGGTCCGCTCGCACGGCTTGGCGCACTGTGGAATAATACTTGTAATATAACTCATATTGTTTTTCAATCCACGGCCCGAAGCCTTTTTCAAATTCTTGAGGGCTGTAGTCTAAGCAGTAAAAGGCATTATTAACGCCTTCCATAAAGTGAACGGATAAAATATTATCATCCGTCAACGGACCATAGCGATCCAAGAACTCTTGAATATCTGATTCAAAGCCTGGAATATAATCGACTTCAAAGCCGAGAGATATATCGATATGTGTGCCATACGCACGTTGTAATTGACGGCCTAACTCTAAATAGGCATCAACTTGATTCAATTTCAAAGATGCTGTGTCATAGGCCTTTTTATCACCACCGTATTCAGCAGCAAAAGCTGTTGGCAATGGTGCATGCTCTGTGAGGCATACCTTTTCTATACGCAACTCGATGGCCTTTTCAATCATCATCGCAGTTCGGTCCCCACTACCATGTGGACACAATTCCGTATGTACATGACCGTCCACGAGACGGCTGCGATACTTACTGTATCCAACAAACTGCCTTTCGTCTTTCATATTCATTCAATCACCCCTATTCGCCCTACCCCTTGGCGAACCCTTATCTATCATCTGTATATTATTAATATATCGTATTTATATATCTAATTTATATATCTAATTTATATATCTTATTATTATCTACGTTTTATTATACCAATAATGCGTATGTTTCGGTATCCTGATATTTACCATGTTTGAATCCCACTTGCGGCGTTAACCCACAATAAGTAAATCCAAATCGTTCATGTAGCGCTGTGCTTGCCGCATTTCCTGCAGTAATGACAGATACCACTGTATGTAATGTTTCCGTTTCTTTCGCATGGTCTAATATATGAGCCATCAATTTAGACGCCACTCCTTTACCACGATAGTCTTGATGGATATAAATAGATAGCTCCACCGTACTTTTAAAAGCATCCTTCGTTCTATATGGTGAAAGCGACGCATAACCTACCACTACATTATCCATAAGGCCTACAAAAATACAATGCTCAGATGTTTGATGAACTGCATACCACTCCTGCCACTCTGGCAACGTGCGCGGTTCCAGATCTAGTGTGGCTACACCATTTACAACCTCGTAATTATAAATAGTTAAACAAGGAGATACATCATCAATTCTAGCACGACGAATATTTAAATTACTCATAGTAACTCTTCTTTCATAGATTACTAAATAGAACTCAATATAGATTTCTTTAACTTAAAATGCTCTGTTTTACCCACCTTTTGAACTTTAAGATGTTCACGTGGCATATGTTTAATACGTTCATACACGGTCTTTTTACTCTTACCTAAATTTTTCCATAATTCTTCTCTAGTAATTCCTGGTCCAATCATAAATAAAGATGTCTGTAATAAGATATAATATATATCTTGAACCAGTTCATCTGTAATTCCTTGATTAATAAAAAACTGATCTAATTGATCACAAGCATTACGTAATCGTTCTAACCGTGTATTAAGCAATTCACTTAAATTATCAACTGTATCAACTAAAAAAGTTAGAAACTGAATAATAAAAGGAGTCAAATCACCTCCGTTGCGTTCTGACGTAGTATTAACAAAGCTTTTATAATATTTAGAACGATTAGCCTTTATTAAAGCGGATAAACGCAAGGCTACCAATGGATGAAACTCCTTTGATAAATACGAAGAAGAAATATACCTATTCACACGGCCATTACCATCATAAAAAGGATGAATATAACCAAACATATAATGAAATACCGCCACACGAATTGGTAATTGTATCTCATCATTATTTAAAAACTCTAGTGCTATGGTCATAAGTTTGATGATTTGTGATTCCGGTGTAGTTCCTATATGAATCTCTCTATCATAACCATCATAAACTGAAACAGAGTCACGTCTAAAAATCGCTCCATCTAGTTTATTTTTCTCTTCAATTTCATTTGATACTAACTCATCATATAGAGCTCTAATATCTTCATTTATATAAAACTCTTTCTTCCCTGATGTATTTAATATATCTCTGTATTTTGAAACAATACTACTAAACCTTTTTACCTCAGCAATATTTGTATCAATAGCCTCTTGAATCTCTCTTCTACTACTGTGAACACCTTCAATATCATTACTAGCCTTGATTTCTTCTACCAAGAATGTGTTTAGTAAGTGAGGGTGCATAATTAACGGAACTTGCTTTAATAAATCTAAAAAAGCTGAATGTTTCCGCTCCAATTGGATCATTACATCAAGAATATCCTTATGATACATAAAAAAAGCAGAAAAACTCTTTTTTCTATTGATTTGTGCTATTGATATACTTATATGTTGCGTATTTTCAGATGCATATCGTGTATCAAGAATCTCTTGCCACTTTTCTTCGCATTTATAAAACACTTTATATAAAGGTTCATATGACATAGCTTTTCACCTTTCACAATCCATTAAAATGTAAAAATTGTAAATTTTACCTTTATACATCCAATATAACAAAACTGAGTGGTAAAAACAACGATTTTTACCACTCAGTTTATATATTTTGAAGTATATATAAGTAAAAAGCTCTTATTTTACTTATATACTTTCATCATATTTTTTTATAACTATTAGAACTAATATACTTCTATAAGATCAAAAGTAAACTCTTCCTTAATTTATAGAAAGATTAAACAACTAAGAATAAAAGTACTGTAATAGCAATTAAAGCACCAATCACACTATAGTCTATTCTCTTCAAGCCTACGGATGCAGCAAAACTGTGTGTAGGTCCACCGAAGCCACGTAGTTCCAATGATAACGCCATTGTTTCGGAGCGTCCCAAGGATTTTAGCAGTAATGGTTGGATAACAGATGCATAAGATTTTATGCGTTTAATGAAGTTACCTTCTAAAGACAAACCACGGCAAGCTTGAGCCTCTTGTACAGCATGGCTTTCAGCAATGAAATCAGGCACGAAGCGAAGTGCAGCAGTGAACATAAATGCATATTCATAAGGAATTCTGCATTGTGTTACGAGCGCTGCTGTAAGATCTTGCAATTTTGTAGTTGCCAACAGACAGATGAATACAAGTGTCATAGCAAGCATACGTAAGCCAGATACGATGGCAGATGTTACATCGCCGCTACCGATGAATTGGACGAGGCCAAGGAATACGGCAAAGCTAGTCAATGCCAATACGGCTTTGTGTTGTTTAAATAGCAAACCAGCAACAAACAATACACCGAGTTCTACAACGACTAATAGCAAAAGAGATATCCAGTCGCGCAACAGGATGGCCCACACGGATACGACGAGGGTCATCAAGATTTTTGTTAACGGTACTAAACGTTCCATATGTCCCTCCTATTTTCCGCTCAACTGAGCCACTAACTTAGATTTCAATTCATCCATGGATTTGCAATAGCCCAAGGATGGTACCGCTAGTGAAAGCTCTACACTTGGCGGTTTCGTAAGGCCTAAATCTTGCAATTCATCAGTGGATTTTCTAAACAATTCCTCTGGATTGCCATCAAAGGCTACGGTTTGGTTGCCCATGATGATAGCACGGCTACATTCGCTAGCCATGATTTCCATATCATGAGTAATGAGAAGGATCGTGATGCCTTCTGCATTGAGCTGGCGCAATAATGCTAGTAGCTCTTTTGTTTCCTTACCATCTTGACCACTGGTTGGCTCATCGAGGATGAGGATTTTAGACTTCATAGCCAACGCGGAAGCAATGGCTACGCGTTGCTTTTCACCACGGCGCAAGGTCGGAGGGTATGCTTCACGCAAGTGAGCAATACCTGTACGTTTCAATACTTCATCAACGATGCGTTTCACTTCGGATTTAGTGCGACCCAAAGACTCAGGCCCAAAGGCAACCTCAGTGGCTACAGTCGGTCTAAACATTTGACGATCTGGCTGTTGGAATACATAGCCGATAAATTGCCCCCGTTTAGACGGCGGCATGGACGTAATGTCTCTACCGTTATAATACATGCGGCCTTCGCTAGCCTTTTCGAGGCCTACGAGCAAACGAGTTATGGTAGTTTTACCGCAACCATTACGACCACCGATGGCGATATATTCGCCTCCTTCGATGGTGAAAGTCACGTCTCGGAAAATATCTACGGATGGCACATAGCCAAAGCGGATGTTTTCAACCTTAAGCATGAGCGCCACCGTCCTTTCCTGGTACATCATCAACACGTTGAATAGGTTGTTTTTCTACAGTCGTAGTATTTGTTTGATTTACTGTGGAGTTGCTTTTACCATGCACTTCAGTTTGAATAGCGTGAGCCATTTCAATTTGATGCAAGCCCTTAATAGCAGACTCGATGCTGAGCCAAGGTTCATCGCTGTGGAAGCCCGCTTGTTCCAGTTCCATGTATGTGGTGAACACGGATGGCAATGCATCAACGTGAATATTGTGTTCATACATATAACGAAGCGTAGTAGGTACATCATCGTCACAAGCGATAGAGCCATCCACCATGAGGGCCATGCGGTTTGCATACGGCAATACAGCATGCAAGTCATGGTCGATAACGACAACGGTGATACCGTGTTTTTGGTTCAAGTCACCTACGAGGCGATATAATTCAGCGGTCCCATCTGGATCGAGGGAGCTAGTCGGTTCATCAAGAACAAGTACGGTTGGGTTCGTAGCCAATACGGAAGCGATAGCCAAACGTTGGCGTTGACCACCAGATAAACTTGTAATCTTACGGTCTTCTAATCCCACAAGGCCAACTTGTTCAAACACCTCTTGAGAACGAGAGGTAATCGTTTCACGGTCGTAACCACGATTTTCCATGGCAAAGGCCACTTCTTCACGAACCGTCATCGTTACGAGCTGTGTATCGTAATCGGCCAGAACTACACCGATATGGTTCGCTAGTTCTGGAATTTCCATTTGCGTGGTCGCTTGGCCATCTACAAAGACCATACCTTCTAGGCGACCACCATAGAATTTAGGCACCGCACCTACCATCGCCATGCAAAGGGTACTTTTACCACAACCTGCAGGACCAGTTACCACTAAGAAGTCACCATCATGTACATCGAGATTGATGTTTTCAAGAGATGGCGTGGTCGCCTTAGGATGGTAGTAATTTACGTGCTCAATAGAAATCTTAGCTTGGCGCTCAGGTAAGATCGTCAAGTGACTATGATCGGAGCCCAATTCCTCTGCACTTGGCAACATGCCCCGTTTAGAAAATAAACGTTGCGCCGGAATGTATAAAATCGGCGTAATGGCACCGTTCAAAGCGCCTACGATAAGAACCATTGGCCACATACCGTACATATACACATTATCTGGCAAACCCAGAACTTGCCACAAAATGGTAACGAAGATACCACCAGATACAACGGTCGCCAAGAATCCAGATAGGATTGGTGTCAAATCAAAGCCCCCAATTTTACGGAACTTCATGGACAGCATAGCGCGCGTCACGAGAGCAGCCGTCAAAGCACCACCTGGTTCGGACAACAAGTTGCCGTAAGGGAATGCGGACTTCGACGTCAATACGTTGATAAGGGCTGCTACTAGGCCAATCCCCAAAGTTTGACTCAAACTAGGACGAGTCAATAAAATGGCTACGCAGTACGTAGCAATCGTCCAGTTCGGCGTCACCCCAGCCACACTAGGGCTCACCAAATGCAAAATCGTGCCCAATGCGAGCATCAATGTGCTGACAGTAACCCATCTAAACTGGCCACCCTGCACATGCGTGTACACAAGATCTTGAATCCGTTCCATAATAGCCTCATTTCTATAAAAATATATATGGATTTATTTTATCATTCTTCGAGAATTTGTGAAAGCCTAGACAGCATCAGCACAGTATATGGAACTCATATCGCACTTTTTTGTCATATACTTATGATATAATGCATACAAATACTTATACTCAAAGAGTATTAACATTAATTTTGAAAGCTAAGATAATAAATCTTAAAATATTACCTAATTAATATATTTCATATAGTCTACAAAGAAGGTTCCTCATGGCACAGGCATTAATCGTAATCGATATACAAGAAGGTTTAGTTAACGAAAACCCTTACGATGCAAAAAAGCTTATCACAAATACAAAAGCAATCATTCAACATTTCAGAAATCAAAATATAGAAGTAATTTTTATCAGACACTCTGAAGATGAAGGTTTATTAGCAACAGGCAGTGATAATTGGCAAAATCGATTTGCGCAGCTAAAAACAACAAAAGAAATTTTAAGCATCAATTAAATTATGAAAATCTTATAAAGATTTCTATAATTTTTCTCACCTATTTGTCATATATGTATGTTAAAATTTCATCAAATATTTATGCCCGAACATAGGAGGTCTTTTTTATGTATAAGTATATTACGATTTTAGGAGCTGCGGGCCAAATAGCTCAAAAGTTGACTGCTACACTATTAACATATACAGATATGCACATTACATTATATGGTCGTCAGTTGAAAACACGTATACCTCCAGAGATTATCGACCATGAACGTGTTACAGTGATTGAAGGTTCTTTTCAAAACCCTGCTAAGTTAGAACAAGCTGTAACAAATGCGGAGGTTGTATTTGTAGGTTCTATGGAATCCGGCAGTGATATGGCGTCCATCGTGAAAGCATTGAGCCGTAAAAATGTACGCCGTGTTATCGGCGTTTCCATGGCTGGCCTTTCTGGTGAATTCCCTGTAGCACTTGAAAAATGGACCTTCGATAACTTGCCTATTAGCTATGTTCAAGGTGAGCGTCAAGCTCGTAACGTATTGTGCGAATCCAATTTAAATTACACTATCTTGCGCCTCACATGGCTTTATAATGATCCGGAAAAAACCGATTACGAACTCATCCCTGAAGGGGCTCAATTCAACGATGCCCAAGTTTCACGCGAAGCTGTGGTAAAAGCCATCTTTGATATCTTACATGCTGCGGATGAAACTCCTTTCCACCGCACAAGCATCGGCGTAGGTGAGCCAGGTACACACTTCGATAAACCAAGCTTTCACTAATATATAACTATAATTAACAATAAAGGCCGAATAGACTATGAAAATAGATAAAAGCTACAGTAATACAATAAATATTAACGATAATACAACTAATATTTTACAAGCTAAGATAGATATATTATCTGCTCTTGTAGAAGGCCAAAATGATATCATTCAAGGACGTATTCTATCTTTAGAGAAATCCTTTGATAGTATAGACCAAATGTTAGATAAAATATAAATAGTATAATATATTAATTCTATAATAATAAGGTATATCCAAAATTTAAGAGTACATTTTTACTCATGTAACATAGATTTTGGATATACCTTTTTTATTCCTACATTTTATAGATATTTATATAGATAAACTCGCGTATTTACGCTATACTAATAAATAATTAGTATATACTATAGGTATGTGAAAGCAAATGCCTCTTTGATTATCAATTATATTTATATATGCGACTTATCGTATAAAATACCCTAAGTTTTATGTATAAAAATAAATGATGGTCATTTTTAGTCCCAGTTAGGGCAGGGGTGAATCAAGGAGTTATTATGAATCGCATTGTTGTTATTGGCAGTTGTAACATGGATATTGTAGTCCTCGCGGACAAACGCCCTACTGCAGGCGAAACAATTATGGGCAACGAATTACACATCGCCCACGGTGGCAAAGGTGCAAACCAAGCGGTAGCAGCTGCTCGATTAGGTGCAGAGGTTACCATGGTTGGTTGCATCGGTCAAGATGCTTACGGCCAAATGATTGTAGATAATCTAAAAGAAAATCATATCAATACGGACTACATCGTTACTGTACCTGATACTACAACGGGAACAGCACATATCACATTGGCTGAAGGCGACAATAGCATCATTGTTATTTCTGGCGCTAATGCAAAGGTAGATAATACTGTAGTGGATAATGCTTGGTCAGCTATCGAGCAAGCGGATCTCGTAATGGTTCAAAACGAGATTCCTATTCCAACAATCGAATACATCATTCGTCGTTGTCACGAGGCTAATGTGAAAGTTCTCTTAAATCCGGCTCCAGCGGCAGACCTCAATCCTGAGTGGTTAGCATTGGCAACCTATATTACGCCAAACGAACATGAGCTTTCAGCGCTTTATCCTAATCAATCTACAGAAGAAACATTGTTAGCTAACGAAAATAAAATCATCGTTACCCTCGGTAGCAAAGGCGTAGGCTACGCCGACAACGGTAACATTCACACCGTATCCGGTTTAAAGGTGAAACCCGTAGATACGACAGGTGCAGGCGATACATTCAACGGTGCCTTTGCAACGGCTATTGTCAATGGTAAAAGCTTAGCCGACGCTCTAC
>NZ_CALLVP010000103.1 GCF_938010505.1 uncultured Veillonella sp.
AGAAAGACCCTTATAGGGTCAGAGCAAACCACCCGTTTTACGGGTGGTTATGATTCATTATAGTTGTCCGGCTTTTTAGGTTCCACAATCATAGTTTGATGTGTATTAAAAATAACAAATCCCAAAGGAGATCCAGGGGGCTTTTTGATATTTTTAATGTATGTATAATCTACCGGGACCTTACTAGTATCACGAGCTTTGCTAAAGTAGGCTGCGTATTGTGCTACTTTAGATAAAATCATATCGTCTGGCTCAACATTGAGCCGTAAAATAAGGTGCGACCCTTGGATATCTTGTGTATGAAACCAAATGTCAGTTGGCTTTGCAAATCGGTGTGTTAAATATTCGTTTTGCTGATTGTTACGACCGATGAATATTTCACCTTCATCAATTGTTAAGTGAATGTAGTTAGATTTACCTAGCTTGTAAGATAATGGTTTTTTTGATTTTTTTATGATACCTACATCCATGCATTCTTTACGTATTTCTTCTAAACTTTCACGAGTAGTGGCTAAGGAGATACTGTACAGAATAGATTGTAAGTATGCTAGTTTTGTGGTACTTGCATTGAGTTGGTACTCGCCGCTAACCATACGATTTTTTAGTTTTGTATAAAGCTTATAGTACCATTGTGCATTTTCCACAATCGTTAAGTTTGGCTTTAAAGGAATAGTTAAGGTTTCATTTTCTTCGGAAAGAAGATTTTGCAATTCAATAGAAGGTTCGTATTGCACTTGAAGGTGTGCATTTATCATTAGAAGATCACCATATAATTTATAGGTTTCCATTTTTTTAGTATCTTCTAATTCATCTTTAATCTTTTGATGGCGACCTTCTTCCTTTTTAATGGCTGCTATTAAGATTTTTTCTAACTCTTTATCAGCTGTATGAATTGCTTTTGTGTTATGAATGGATTCTTCTAAGGCTTCAGAAATAGTACTGTATTCTTTTAATACCTTATAGTTATGTAATAAGATGCTTGCGTGAGCCTTTGTATTGTTATCGTTGACTAAAGTAAACAAACCACTGCTATTTTCTAGCTTTTCTTTGAGGTGATACAAAGCTTTAGTAAACATATCTAGTTGGGAAGTATCTAAATCAGTTATGATTTCTTCACCATTCAGCTTGGAAATATATAAAACTTCATCCAATAAAGGCTTGCCAAAGCCGTTAAAGATAGATCGAATAGATTGCTGTACGGAACCATTACCAAAAGAGGTGAGTAGATTTTTGATTTCATCACAATCAAAGTCCATTAAGCTTACGCGATTAGCATTTGGTGGTAAATCATACTGTAGCTTTGGAGTAATAGATCGTTCACGGTTCATGAGTGGAGATACGTGAATTAAAGATTCTAAAATAATACCGTTTTGTACAAAAATACAGTTGGAATATTTGCCCATTAATTCAACATATATATATGTACTCGTAATAGAACCGTCCATTTCTAATTTATCCGTTTGGATGCACATGATTCGGTCGCCATTGATTTGTTCCACCTTTACAATACGGCTACCTTCAATATGCTTTCGTAAGAACATACAAAGTGAGCTTGGTTCTTTTGGTAGATCTTGCAGTGGTTGACTAAGATACATTGCTGGTGTAGCACCTACGGTAATAATCAAGTTTCGGTCTTCGTTGAGTGCTCGAATTTTAAATAATAATGTAGTTTTATCTATTTGATATAGTTTTTGTATTTGACCTGTTTGTAATCGCTCGTTTATTTCTTTAGCGAGTACAGACATGGTAAGTCCGTCTAAATTCATAGTACTCCTTTCAAATATATTTAGAAGTATAGTTTAGTATACCATAGTGTACATATAATTCTTAGTATTTAAACACGGATTGTGTAATTCGTGGTACAATAATAAAAACTACTAAGGAGGATGACTTATGAAAAGTATGACCGGTTTTGGTTCGGGTACAGCAACCAAAGATGGCATTACCTGTACTGTAGAAATTAAGTCCGTAAATGCACGTTTCTTGGATCTATTTATTCGTAGTCCAAAACAAATGAATCCTTTTGAAAGTATTATTCGTGGAATGGTACAAGATCGCATTATTCGTGGTAAGGTTGAGGTATCAGTTTCTATTCTAGATGCAGGAGAGCGACCTAGAACTTTCACCATTAATAGTGTATTGAGAAAGCAAATACAAGAGTTATTGGTACAAGAGGAGTTTTATGATGACCCCAAAAAGGTACCTTTACAAGCTGTAAATTCAATTTCTAACGAATGGATTCAACAACAAGATACACCAATTGAAGAAGAATTACTTTCAGATATAGTAAAAGAATCAACTACTCAAGCATTAGATGCTTTAATAGCAATGCGAACTGCGGAAGGTCAACATATCAAGCAGGATCTATTAGAGCGTATCGGAACACTTGAAAATATCATTACTAAAATCGACACTAATAAAGCTGGTGCTGTAGAAGCGTATCGGGAGCATATTAAAACTAAGATACAAGAATACTTGGTTTCTTTAGAGGCGAGTATTAGTGAAGAACGTTTTATACAGGAAATTGCTCTATTAGCTGATAAGACTGATATTACGGAAGAGATTGTCCGATTTACCTCTCATGTGGTACAATTAAAAAATACACTTGCAGATGCGAACTCAATCGGTCGTAAGGTCGATTTTATTTTGCAAGAAATGAATCGTGAAGTAAATACAATCGGCTCCAAAGCAATGGATTCGAATATTACTGAGTTTGTGGTTCAACTTAAATGTGAGTTAGAGAAAATTAGAGAACAAGTACAGAATGTAGAGTAATAGGAGGTCCATGAATGAGTATTCAATTACTGAATATAGGCTTTGGTAATATGGTATCTGCTAACCGTGTTATGGCTATCATTAGTCCTGAATCTGCTCCTATAAAGCGGATGGTTCAAGATGCTAGAGACAAGGGATTGCTCATTGATGCTACATATGGTCGTAAGACTCGTGCTGTATTAGTTATGGATAGTGGTCAAATTGTATTATCTGCAATTCAACCTGAAACCGTAGCACATCGACTTGTGCAACATGATGTAGATGTAGATACAGTGGAATCATAGGAGTGCATATGTCAGACAGAGGATTATTAATCGTTATATCCGGGCCATCTGGCGCAGGTAAAGGTACGATTTGTGCGAATATTCGCAAAGAAATGCCTAATTTAGTTTATTCCGTTTCTATGACAACTCGTGCTCCCCGTGTAGGCGAAGAGGAAGGAATTAACTATTTCTTCCGCTCTAAGGAGGAATTTGAGTCTTTACTTAGTGAAGACGCATTCTTAGAATATGCTAAGGTATATGATAATTACTATGGTACACCAAAACAACATGTAATGGATTTATTAGATGATGGCAAAAGTGTGCTATTAGAAATCGATATTCAAGGCGCAATGCAGGTTAAGGAACGTTTTAGTGATGCCGTATTTATCTATATTGTACCGCCATCTTTAACTGAATTATCTGAGCGTTTACATAATCGTGGCACTGATGCTAAAGAGGTCATTGATAAACGATTGTCATTAGCTTGTTCTGAGTTGGCACTAGCCCATCGTTATGACTATATCGTTGTAAATGATGACTTAGCGGAGGCGTCTGAAAAGGTTGCCTCAATCTTACGAGCTGAATCTTGTAAGATTAGTCGTAATAAAGAACAAATTCAATATATTTATAAACAATATCAAGAGTCTAAGGAGAAGTGATAGTATGATGGTAAAACCTCCATTAAAAAAATTGGAAAGTCAAGTAGATAGTAAATATACATTGGTAACTTTAGCGGCTAAACGCGCTCGCGAATTAACAGATGGCGAAGCTTGCTTAGCAGAATCTACACATGCAACTGACAAGCCTGTATCCTTGGCATTTTATGAAATTGCCGAAGGTGAAGTGACATATAAACGCACTAAAGAAGGCATTAAATAAAAAACCAATTCCTTGTATCTATGATACAAGGAATTTTTAAAAGGAGAAAAATATGCGCGGAAAACATATCATTGTCGCAGTATCTGCAGGTATTGCAGCGTATAAGGCAATTGAAGTAGTAAGCAGACTTCGTAAAAAAGGGGCCGAAGTAAAGGTTGTAATGACACAAAATGCTACGCATATTGCGTCACCCTTAACGTTTGGTGAAATCAGTGGACACCCTGTATCTCTAGACATGTTTGAACAAGTACATCAATGGGATGTAGAACATATTGGATTGGCTACATGGTCAGATGCATATGTAGTTGTGCCTGCAACAGCAAATGTGATCGGAAAAATTTATGCAGGCATTGCTGATGATATGTTAACTACAACAATTATGGCTACCACAGCACCTAAATACCTTTGTCCTGCTATGAATACAGAAATGTATAATAATCCTATTACCCAACGTAATTTGGAAGGATTGCGTTCCTTGGGCTATCATATTATGGAACCCGCAGAAGGTTGGCTTGCTTGTGGCATTACTGGTGTAGGGCGTTTACCGGAACCAGAAGCAATTGTGGAGTGGCTAGAATCTAAAATGTGCAGTACCAATGAGCTTGAAGGTACTACTATACTCGTTACAGCTGGTGGAACACAGGAGAATATCGATCCTGTTCGGTATATCGGAAATCGTTCTAGTGGTAAGATGGGATATGCTATTGCAGAACAAGCTGCACGCATGGGGGCTAAGGTGATTTTAGTAAGTGCTTCCACATCTTTACCTGTACCAAGTGGCGTAGACTTTGTTTCTGTAGATTCTGCAATATCTATGCAGGAGGCTGTTGAAGCTCGTTATGATGATGTCAATGTAGTTATCATGGCTGCCGCGGTTTCTGATTTTAGAGTTCTTCATAAAGCAGAACAAAAAATTAAAAAAATGGAATCTATGACTTTAGAACTTGTAAAAAACCCAGACATTTTACAAGGTTTAGGCTCTAAAAAAAGCCATCAAATTCTCGTTGGTTTTGCGGCAGAAACAGAACATGTAATCAAATATGGTCAAGATAAAGTTGCTAGAAAAAATCTAGATATGCTTGTAGCCAATGATGTAAGCAAATCTAATGCAGGTTTTAATGTAGATACAAATGAAGGCTATTTCTTATATCCTGATAAAGAGCCTAAAGAATTGCCTAATATGAAAAAATCCGACCTTGCTCGACATATCCTTAAAGAGGTTATTAACTTAGTAGCAAACAGACAAAGCTAACATAAATTAATTCTGGTGTGTTGTTTTAAGAAGGGTGTGTTTTGTTATATGTTTGCTATACAAAAAGCATATTTAGAGGGTTCTTTAGGGAAAGGGCAATGGAGTAATAATATTATTGCCGGATTAGTCGTAGGAGTTGTGGCACTGCCTTTAGCGATGGCCTTTGCTATTGCTAGTGGAGTTACACCTCAGGCAGGTATATATACGGCAATCATTGCAGGTATTTTTGTGTCCTTATTTGGTGGATCTCCTGTTCAGATTGCAGGACCTACAGGGGCATTTATTGTTTTATTAAGTAGTATCGTTGTCAACTATGGCTTTGAAGGCTTACAAATTGCGACCATGATGGCAGGGATTATTCTCGTTTTAATGAGCGTTGCAAAGTTAGGAACGGTAATTCGGTTTATACCAACACCTGTTATCATGGGCTTTACTGCAGGTATTGGTGTTACGATTTGGGTAGGACAATGGCCATATTTTTTTGGTTTTCCGCAGTTGCCGTATATGGCTCATTTCCATGAAAAATTATGGGCTATGATTCAGTCCTTACCATACTCTGACTTACCTACATTGGGAATTGCACTCCTTAGCTTAACTTTATTGTTAGTTTTGCCTAAAATTCCATATATTAATAAAATTCCTGCTCCTATTGTAGCTATGATTATTGCCACCATTATTCAAGCTATCTACCAATTTCCTACGGTTTTAACTATTGGCAGTGCTTTTGGTGGTATACCTCAAGGTTTACCAGATTTTTCTGTACCAAACTTGACCTTTGATAAAGTCTTAACTTTAATAGGTCCTGCTTTTACAATTGCCATGCTAGGAGCTATTGAATCCTTGTTGTCTGCAGTTGTTGCTGATGGTATGAGCGGTACCAAGCATGAATCTAATACTGAATTGTTTGGACAAGGATTAGCTAATATATTTGCGCCATTGTTTGGAGGAATTGCATCGACAGGTGCTATTGCACGCACTGCCACAAATATTCGACAAGGTGGTAATTCACCGGTGGCAGGCATTGTTCATGCCATTACATTAGGTGCTATCTTGTTATTTTTAGCTCCTTATGCAGTGTATATTCCATTGGCATCTATGGCGGCCATATTATTTATAGTAGCCTACAATATGAGTGATGTACCACGTTTTATACGAATGCTTATCCTTGCACCGCGCCCAGATCAAGTAATTTTATTGCTTACTTTTTTCCTGACAATTTTTACGGATTTGGTAGTAGCTGTAAATGTTGGTGTAGTGATTGCCGTATTACAGTTCATGCGTAAAATGGTTAATACAATCGATGTGCATGAAGCAAGTAGTGCCGAATTATCAGCACAAATTAGGCATGAAATTACAATCCATCCAGAAATAATGGTGTACACCGTAGAGGGACCATTATTCTTTGGTGCTATAAGTGCATTTGATAGAGCATTAAATTCTATACATAAAGATCCTAAATATTTAATCATTCGTTTTGTAAAAGTGCCGTTTGTAGATTTGACGGGTTTACGTATTCTACGTGGCATTATTGAAGAGCTTCAAAAGAGAGGTATTGAGGTTTTACTCAGTGATGTGAGTTACGATATTCGTAGAGAAATGTATAAATCTGACTTTTTAGATATTCTAGGGCGTCATCATATGTATCGTCAGTTTGAAAGTGCCCTTCATAAGGCTGAACATGATTTAGCTTTAAAAGAGGCGAAAGAAGTATAATAATGACTTGCTTTCTTACTGTAAATACACTATAATGTTTCTGTAACTCATCAAGAGTAGCGGAGGGATAGGCCCTGTGAAGCTACAGCAACCATTCCAAGGGGAAAAGGTGCTAATTCCTATGACAAATGTCGTTAGATGGGAGGGTCTCTCATGAGTGCATGAGAGGCTTTTTTTCGTATTAGGAGGATAAAATGGCTGAAAAACATATGTTTTTTACTTCTGAATCTGTTACTGAAGGCCATCCAGATAAAATAGCTGACCAAATTTCTGATGCTGTTTTGGATGCGATTATTGAAAAGGATCCAACTGCTCGTGTAGCTTGTGAAACTTTAGTTACTACTGGTCTAGTTCATGTAGTAGGTGAAATTTCTACTCACACTTATGTAGATATTCCTCGCATCGTACGTGATACAGTTCGTGAAATTGGTTATACTCGTGCAAAATTTGGTTTTGACTGTGATACTTGTGGTGTACTTGTATCCATCGATGAACAATCTGCTGACATCGCTATGGGCGTTGACGAAGCGCTTGAATCTAAAGACGGTAAGGGGGAAGCACTTGATAAAATCGGTGCTGGTGACCAAGGTATGATGTTTGGTTATGCATCTAATGAAACACCTGAACTTATGCCTTTACCAATTTCTTTGGCGCATCGTTTATCCCGTCGTCTAGCAGAAGTTCGTAAAGATGAAACTTTAACTTATTTACGTCCAGATGGTAAAACTCAAGTTACTGTTGAATATGTTGATGGTAAACCTAAACGCATTGATACAATTGTTATCTCTACACAACATAGTCCTGAAGTAACGCAAGAACAAATTAAAACTGATTTGAAACGTTATGTTATTGATGCAGCATTGCCTGCTGAATTTGTTGATGAAAATACTAAATACTTTATCAATCCAACTGGACGTTTCGTAATCGGCGGTCCTCATGGTGATGCTGGTTTAACTGGTCGCAAAATTATTGTAGATACTTATGGTGGTATGGCTCGTCATGGTGGTGGTGCATTCTCCGGTAAGGATCCATCTAAAGTAGACCGTTCTGCAGCATACGCAGCGCGTTATGTCGCTAAAAACGTTGTAGCAGCAGGTCTTGCTGATAAATGTGAAGTACAAGTTGCTTATGCGATCGGCGTTGCTCATCCTGTATCTATCTTGGTTGACACTTTCGGTACAGGTCACGTTGAGGAAACTAAAATACAAGAACTTGTTAAGAAACATTTCGACCTTCGTCCAGCAGGTATCATTGAAATGCTTGATTTGTTAAAACCTCATTACCGCAAAACTGCTGCGTATGGTCACTTTGGTAGAACCGATGTAGATTTACCATGGGAACGTACAGATAAAGCACAAATTCTAAAAGAAGAAGCTGGCTTATAATACAAAAGGTCTTAGTAGAATTTCTACTGAGACCTTTTATAGTAAATGAAAGGAAATAATGTATGCGCGTAGCACAAGTTATTATTAACAGACCTGCCAAACAACTTCATAAACCATTAAGCTATATAATGCCTGAAAAGTTTGGTAATGTCTTACCTGGTACGCGCGTACTCATTCCTTTAGGACATAGTCGTGAAGAAGGCATTCTCATTGGTTACGAAGAATTAATAGAGCCACCTGAGTTTACCTTGAGAAATATCGTACAAGTATTAGATAGTGAACCTTGGTTTACACCAGAAATGATGGATACGGCTCGTCATCTAAATGAGTATTATTTATTCTCCTATGGCGATGCGTTGCGATTGTTTACGGTGAATAAGACCTTAAAATCCTACGAGGCACCAAAGGAAGAATGGCTTGTAGTTATGCCAGAATTTTCGGTGGCTCAATTTAGTGAACGAAAAAAAAAGCAGCGCGAATTAGCAAAATACTTACTTGAAGTGGGCGGAGCATCTAAGGCGTTACTGTTAGCTAAGGGCTTTTCTCGTATGGTCATAAAGCAAGTAAGTGAAGCCAAGGGGATTACTGTTGAATCACGTTTTAAAGCCACAAAAACGACATTTGATGAGCTTTTAACAGAAGAGGTTAATATTCCTCTTACTGAAGCTCAACAAGCTGTATATAAACCAATACAAGAAGCAATGAATAGCCATGAACATAAAACCTTTTTACTTCATGGTGTAACTGGTAGTGGCAAGACTCAATTATATTTACGTGCTACAGCTAAATGCATTAGTCAAGATAAGACGGCAATTATCTTGGTGCCTGAAATTATATTGACCGATCAAATTGTGCGGCGATTCGTGGAAACCTTTGGTGATGAAGTCGTAGTATTTCATAGTAAATTGACGGTACAACAACGGAACAATAATTGGGAGCGTTTGCGACGTAAGGATAGTCACATTATTATTGGCGCACGGTCAGCCGTATTTGCGCCAGCAGAGGATATTGGGCTTATTGTGGTCGATGAAGAACATGATACGTCTTATAAGCAAGAGGATATGGTCCGCTATCATGCACGTAATGTGGCGTTGTGGCGTGGAGAGACACATGGTTGTCCTGTTATTTTAGGTTCTGCTACACCATCTGTTACTTCCTACTATAAAGCTAAGCAAGGGGAATACCATTTACTAGAGCTACCACATCGTATTTTTGAACAACCTATGCCTAAGGTTAGCATAGTAGATATGAAAGAAGAAATTCTGCATGGTAACTACTCTGTTTTTTCTGATGCAATGCGTAGTTTGATTCAAAAAACATTAGATGAACATAATCAAATGATTATCCTACTGAATAGACGTGGTTATAGTACCTTTGTTATGTGTCGAGATTGTGGGGAAACTATCATGTGTCCTCATTGTGATGTAGCCATGGTATATCACCAAGCAGGTGAAGAATTGCGTTGCCACTACTGTGAACATCATGAACCAATTCCAACTGTTTGTTCTAAGTGTAATAGTAAACGCATTAAATTTTTTGGCTCCGGCACACAAAAGGTAGAGGAAGAGTTGCGACGTCATTTTAAATCAGCCCGCATTGCCCGCCTTGATCAAGACGTAACTAAAAACAAACAATTAGCAGAAGATATCTTACATGACTTTGGAGCTCATAAATACGATATTTTATTGGGAACCCAAATGGTATCGAAAGGTCATGACTTTAAAGATGTAACAGCTGTTGGTATTTTAACGGCCGATTCAATTTTAAATATTCCTGTTTATACTGCTGCTGAACGAACCTTTGATTTACTTACTCAAACCTCTGGACGCGCTGGTCGTAGTGATAAAACGGGAAACGTTGTAATACAAACATACAATCCGTTAAATTATGCTATAATAAAGAGTAAGGCTCATGATTATGTAGGCTTTTACAATGAAGAAATTCAAAATCGTAAAGCCTTAGGATATCCTCCATTTCGAGAGATGATTCACATGGTAGTACGTCATCAAGATATGGAAGCATTAGAGTCTATTGCAAATCATATTGTAAATGATTTGGAGGCTCATAAGGAAAATCAAGATATTTTGATTAATGGTCCTTACGAAGCACCTATAAAAAAGGTGCGTGATATGTATCGTCTAGCTATTATGATTCGCGGTACTGATTTAACGAATTTGAAAGAATATATATATAACTCATGGATTTTCACGCAAGAAGGACTGCTGATTGACGTGGACCCCGTGTAGTATAGGAGTGTCAATGGCTGTATTAGATGTTGTAAAAGCAGGTCATCCCGTTTTAAAACAAGTGGCGGAACCTGTAGAGCATGTTAATAAAAAACTTAGAGCCCTTATCGATGATATGGCTGAAACTATGTATAAGACAGAAGGTGTTGGTCTTGCTGCACCTCAAGTAGCTGTTTCTAAACGAATTATCGTAGTAGATGATCAAGCTGGTAGTGGACTTATTGCATTAATCAATCCTGAAATCACACATGCTGAAGGCTCTCAAGTAGGGCCAGAAGGTTGTTTAAGTGTACCAGGCTATTTTGGGGATGTAGAACGCTTTAATAAAATTACCGTTAAAGGTATTGATCCACATAATAAAAAGGTAATTATTAAAGCAGAAGGATTTTTAGCACGTATTTTCCAACATGAGATCGATCACTTGGAAGGTCATTTGTTTATTGAAAAAGCAACTAACTTACGATTAATTACTGATCATCCAGAGGAGAAAGAAATTGTCTAATAATAAACAATTGCGCATCGTTTTTATGGGGACGCCAGACTTTTCTGTACCAACTTTAGAGGCTTTAATTCAAGCTGGTCATTCTATTGTTGGCGTGTATTGTCAGCCTGATAAACAAAAAGGGCGTGGTAAACAAGTTCAAATGCCTCCTGTGAAAGTTGCTGCTCTTGAACATAATTTACAAGTGTTTCAACCTGTTACATTACGGGATGAGCAAGTTCGAGCTGAATTAGAAGCATTGAAACCAGATGTAGTGGTGGTGATTGCATATGGTAAGATTTTACCACCGTGGTTAATCAGGTTGCCACAATATGGCTGTATTAATATTCATGCTTCGATTTTGCCTAGCTATAGAGGGGCTGCACCGATTCATTATGCAATTATTAATGGGGACTCTAAAACGGGTGTTACCATTATGCATATGGATGATGGTCTTGATACAGGTGACATCATCGATATTGTGGAAACCGATATTTTATCCGGTGAAACGACAGGGCAGTTATTTGAACGTATAGCTGTACTTGGGGGAGAAACTATAGTTCCTGTATTAGCTCGTTGGGTTAATGGAGAAATTGTGGCTACTCCACAAGATGATACAATGGCAACACACACTGCTAAGATTACAAAGGAAATGGGGCAGATTGACTGGTCTAAGCCTGCTAATGAAATTGTAAATCTTATTAGAGGACTTAATCCAGCACCTGGATGTTATACTTATCTCGACGGAAAACGTTTAAAAGTATGGTCTGGAGAAGTGGTTCCAAGTGATACGACTCATTGTTTGATAGATATTCATGGAAAGCATGTGCCAATTGCTTTATCAGCTATAACTAGACCTGGTACAGTGGTATCTAAAATAGCGGGTTTAGGCGTATTCTGTGGGGATGGAAATATAGTCTTACTAACAGAAGTGCAACCTGAAAATAAGAAACGTATTAGTGCCACTGATTTTATAAATGGACATCAGATAAAGGAAGGTATTGTTTTTGAGGACTCAATATAAGCAGTACGAAACGTATCCGTTATACTTGATATTATCAACTATTACATGTGCTTTACTCACAGCTGTGCTAGGTTTTCTAATGTATGTATTAGAGCCAGGGCTTTCACAATTACATTCAATTGCACCTATTATAAGTAGTGTAGTTATTTCTATCCTTATTGGTGTTATATGGGTATTGTGCGTATCCTTAATTGTTGCTAGTTTAGGTATTATACGGTTACATCCTATTGTTTTAAGACTAGCCAATCAGTTTATTTATGGATTATTTCCATTGACTTTGGCGATTGGTAAGGTGAGAGGGGTTACTAAGGATCAACTACGTCAATCTATGATCGATTTAATCAATCATTTGGTAATGTTAGATATGTATACAGTTGATCCAGAACGTATATTATTGTTAACACCTCACTGTTTACAAGAAAGCTCGTGTGTTCATAAGGTTACGCATGATGTATATAATTGTAAGCAGTGTGGGCGATGTCAAGTTGGTAATTTATTACAAGTTGCTAAAGACTACGGGTGTCAATTTATAGTTGTCACTGGAGGTACTTTAGCGCGAATGAAGGTAAAGGAAGCGCGACCAAAAGCTATTGTAGCAATAGCTTGCGAACGAGATTTAGCAAGCGGTATGGCTGATGTATTTCCCATCCCAGTTATTGGCGTATTAAATGAACGCCCTAATGGGCCATGTTGTAATACAACAGTAGACCCTGAACGTGTTCGAGCAGTAGTAGAACAATTGATTGGTAGGAATAGCGATGACAGAAGTAAAGACTAATCAACAACAGAATATTCGCTTGCTCGCTGTAAAAGCATTAAGTGATATTAATCGCAATGGCGCCTATGCAAATATTAAGTTGCAAGAGTATTTACAGAAATATCATCTATCCGATTTAGATCGAAGATTTTTTACTGAACTTGTGTACGGCGTCATTCGTAGAAAGAATTATTTAGATGCTATTATTGTTCACTTTGCAAAACGACCTTTAAAGAAACTATCTTCCATGGTTGTGGAAATTCTTAGACTTGGTATATACCAAATTATCTACATGGATAAGGTTCCTGAAAGTGCGGCTGTTAATGAATCTGTTAAACTTGCTAAAAAGCTAACTAGAGGATTATCGGATTTTGTAAATGCTGTATTGCGTTCGGTTTTACGTGAAAGTGATAGCATCTCTATCAGTGAATTAGCCAAGTCTGAAGCTGAAGAAATTTCTTTTATCTACAATCAACCATTATGGCTGGTTAACTTATGGATAAAAGAAATGGGAAAAGACAAGACTGTAGATCTTTGTGCTTGGTTTAATGAACAACCTCGTTTGACGGCTCGCATAAATACGGTGAAAGTATCTATTGAGGACTGTTTAAAAGAACTAGAAGATTTAGGTTGGATTGTAGAACAGGATGAACATATCCCTGAAGTAGTTTATGTTGATGGACATCAAGGTCATTTAGAAAAAGTCAAACTTGTTCTTGAAGGTCATATTACCTTTATGGATAAAGCATCTATGCTAGTTGCCCATGTAGTTGATCCTCAACCAGGAGAGCGTATCTTAGATTGTTGTGCTGCACCAGGTGGCAAGTCAATGCATATGGCAAGTCTTATGAATAATACAGGGGCTATTATGAGTTGTGATATTTACGATCATAAATTAAATCTCATGAATCAGAATGCTGAGCGATTAGGTGTATCTATTATTTCTACTAAGCTTCAAGATGGTCGTCATCTACCTGATAATTGGAAAGAACAATTTGATCGTGTCTTAGTTGATGCTCCGTGCTCTGGTCTAGGTATATTACAAAAGAAATTAGATATGCGTTGGCGAAAAACAGAAGCTTTACTTAACGAACTGCCACCGTTACAGCTTGAAATATTAGAAAAAGCTTCTGAAATGGTTAAGGTTAATGGATATTTAGTATATTCCACATGTACTATAAATAGTGGTGAAAACGAGGATGTTTTAGAAAAGTTTTTGGCAATTCATAAGAATTTTATCATCGATCCTGTATCATATAAAGGGGCACCACAAGCTATAGATGGTATGATTACAACCTATCCACCGCGAGATCATATGGATGGCTTCTTTATGGCTCGTATGAAACGCTTATCATAATATAAGAAATGGAGCACCATGATAGAATTATTAGGTAAGTCTTTAGAAGAATTACAATCTATCTTTAAGACCCATAATATACAAAAGTTTCGAGCGAAACAGTTAATTGACTATATTTATCACAGATATATTTTTGATTTTGAAGACATGACACAATTTCCGAAAGACTTGCGACAATGGTTAGGTAATAATTGTGTTATTTCTTTACCTACATTAATTACAGAGTCTATTGCCCCTGACGGAAAGACTCGCAAAATTCTTGTAGAGATGACAGATCAAAGTCGTGTGGAAGCAGTTTTGATGGAACAACACTATGGTTATTCTGTATGTGTTTCCTCTCAAGTGGGATGTGCTATGGGATGTGTTTTCTGTGCTTCTACACAGGGTGGCTTATACAGAGATTTAACAGTCGCAGAGATCATTGGACAAGTTGTCATATTCGGGGCTCTTACTAAAGAGGAAATACACTCTGTTGTCGTTATGGGCGCAGGGGAGCCATTACAGAACTATGATAATGTATTAAAAGCATTACAATTGTTACACGATCCTATGATTTGTAATATTAGTTATCGCAAGATGACTATTTCCACTTGTGGCTGGGTTCCTAATATTTATAAATTAGCTGATGAAGGATTGCCTATAACGTTGGCCCTTTCATTACATGCTACCAATAATGAAGTGCGTCGTAGTATCATGCCCGTTGGCGCCCGTTATGAATTGACGGAAGTCTTAGATGCGGTAAAATATTATTATGATACGACACAGCGTCGTATTACCTTTGAGTACATTCTCATAGATTCTATAAATGCATCTATAGAGGAGGCTCATGCATTGGGGCAAATCTGTAAAGATTTTCCAAATTGTCATGTTAATTTAATTCCCGTTAATGGCAATGAACATATTGAATTATATAAACCATCTATTACGAATATGAATACATTTAAAGATATCGTTAGCTCCTATGGTATATCGGTAACGGTACGAAAGGAGATGGGCGATGCAATCCAAGCCGCATGTGGGCAGTTAAAGGCCGCTCATGGTCGGAAAAAGGAGAATCATGAATAATTTTGTTGGTTTAAGTAAAATTGGACTTGTGCGTCAGCGTAACGAGGACCGTTTCTTTATTGATGGTCATATTTGCGCTGTCACTGATGGCATGGGTGGTTATAGTGGTGGTGAAATCGCTAGTACCTATGCTGTAGATGAAATAAAAGAATATTTGACCTCCCTTGAAACGGTTGGTCAACAAGACTTATGTGATGCTATCATTCATGCCAATCAACGCATTGTAAATCGCGTTGCTTGCGAAGAACGTCTTGCAGGTATGGGGACTACCGCAGTTGTTACAGCAATAAATGGTGATCAACTATATTGGGCAAGTGTTGGTGATAGTCGTTTGTATGTATATAGAGATGGTCTTTTAAGACAAATTACTACGGATCATTCTATGGTACAAGAATTATTAACTGCTGGAGAGATTACAAAGGATGAAATGCTAAGTCACCCTCAACGTAATTTATTGACCCGCGCAGTCGGTGTTGATCAAATATTAGAGGTTGATAGTGGTGTAGAATCTATTCTTCCCGGTGATCGTATTTTACTTTGCACTGATGGATTAAGCGGCTATGTATCAGATGATGTAATTGCTTCTGCATTACAATCAACTGATGATGATATGATGGTTGTTGAATCATTGATGGAAGCCGTATATGAAGTCGGAGCAGGAGATAATGTGACCATTGTGGTGGGAACAATCTAATCTAGAAATGGAGAAATAATGAGTACTATGAATATAAAAGGTATACTTCTAGATAACCGCTACCGAATTGTTGATAAAATTGGCGTTGGTGGAATGGCTGACGTATACCTTGGAGAAGATACCTTACTAGGTAGACAAGTAGCAATAAAAGTATTGCATGCTAACTTTGCTAATGATGATGAATTTGTAACTCGTTTTAAACGAGAGGCTCAAGCGGCAGGTAAATTAAATCATCCGAACATCGTAAATATGTATGATGTAGGCTTTGATCAAAATCTACACTACATTATCATGGAATATGTAGATGGCGAAACTTTAAAAAAATATATAACTCGTCATGGAAGACTATCTATAGATGAGGCTGTTAAATTTACTATCGCTATAGCTGAAGGCTTAGAACACGCTCATACAATGGGCATCGTTCACTGTGATATAAAACCACATAATGTAATTATTACTAATACGGGTCGTGTTAAAGTAACTGATTTTGGCATTGCTCGCGCGATGAATGCAACTAATACAGTTATGTATACGAATTCAATCTTGGGGTCAGCTCACTACTTATCACCAGAGCAAGCTAGTGGTAAACCTGTAGATGGAAATACTGATATTTACTCACTAGGTGTTGTATTGTATGAAATGCTCACTGGTCGTGTACCATTTGAAGGGGAAACGCCAATTGCAGTAGCATTAAAACATGTTC
>NZ_CALLVP010000104.1 GCF_938010505.1 uncultured Veillonella sp.
TATACTAATAGTACTATGGTCAGTAGGTACAACTGATAATTAAAGAACGAAATGTACACTAGAGAAGAGGCCAGATGCCTCTTCTCTAGTCGTGTTTTGAAGGAGTCTTCCATGTTAGATTATTTATTGCAGATTATTCCAACCATCGCCGATGGATTAAAGGTAACCGTATCACTGTTCTGTATTGTATGGATTTTATCTATTCCAGGCGGCATCTTGATGGCTATGTTGCGTCTATCTAAATTACCTTTAGTAGATAAGCTTGTTGATGCTTTCGTGTACTTAATGCGTGGCACACCGTTGATGTTACAAATTTTATTCGTCTATTATGCCTTACCAATCATCACAGACGGTGCCATTCAGATGGATGATGCGACGGCAGCAGTTCTTACTTTCGTATTAAACTACGCAGCTTATTTATGTGAAATTTTCCGCGGTGGTATTCAATCCATCTCTCGTGGTCAATACGAAGGGGCAAAGGTTCTTGGCTTTACATACGCACAAACTATGCGTAAAATCATCTTGCCGCAAATGTTTAAGCGCGTATTGCCACCTCTTGCGAATGAGACGATTAACTTGTTGAAAGATACATCTCTCGTGTATGTATTAGCGATGAATGATATCTTGCGTATTACGAAGTCTATCGTACAACGTGACTTTGATATTTCTGCATTCCTCGTGGCAGCAATATTCTACTTGATCTTTACCTTTATTTTGACGAATATCTTCAACTACTTAGAACGAAGATTTGCTGTATATGAAGATTAATCTAATTCTATGGTAGTTTGTCGTATGTAATGATGTAGCTAGTTTTATAGGTGAGATACTTTTATTTGATGTCTATAGATGCAATTTTGTAGATGAGATATCTTTACTTGAGGCGCTAGTTATATACTTAATATGACGATGTAAGAGGTACTTATGACATTTGTAAATATGGAGCGTATTGAAAAACGCTTTAATAATCAAACAGTATTGAGCGATGTGTCGCTCAAAATGAATAGAGGGGAAATTGTTTCTATAATCGGACCTTCTGGTTCTGGTAAATCCACGTTTTTGCGCTGCTTAGGTCAATTGGAAACGATTGATGGAGGTTCTATTACCGTAGATGGTACGGTTCTTGCTAGCACTGAAAATGGTGTTGTAAAATACGCATCTTCTCAAACTCAGCATGAATTATTGCTCCGCATGGGTATGGTATTTCAATCCTTCAACTTATTCCCACACATGACGGTGATCGATAATATTATGATTGCTCCCCGCATGGTAAAAGGTATGAAAGATGACGAAATCTTACCAATTGCAGAGCAATTACTCAATAAAGTAGGATTATGGGAAAAACGAGATATGTATCCATCTCGTTTATCTGGTGGTCAACAACAACGTGTAGCGATTGCCCGTGCGCTAGCGATGAACCCAGAAATCATGCTCTTTGATGAACCGACCTCTGCTCTCGATCCAGAGCTTACTGGTGAGGTTCTTAAGACAATCAAACAATTGGCGGACGATCACATGACGATGAT
>NZ_CALLVP010000105.1 GCF_938010505.1 uncultured Veillonella sp.
AAAATCTCCGTTAGTGAATTGAAACGACGATTCCAAGAGCGAGAACTAGAGGCAGGAACTATTGATACTCTTAATAAATCGGTTGCAATGGTAGATTTGGGTTCTAAACGAGCCGTGTCGGATGCGGTTCAGGCTATCAAGTTAGATACAACGAACCCGAATCTTAGTACCGATGACAATAGTAATATTAGTGTTCAGCCTGTTATAGTTTTGGAGGATGAATTAGCGAATTCCGTATTCGGTCGAAAGCCACAAGCACTACAGTCCGAAGAAGATGTATTGACGGGTGCTCAATGGGGTACCTTGATGCATGAGGCTATGCAATGGTTACCTCTTGTTGAGTATACGCAAGATTCTTTGACGAAGGAACTAGATGCACTGGTGGCGAAAGGGACTTTCACAGAGGAAGAGAGAAATTTATTAAGCGATATAAGTTTGTATAAATTTTTCAGCTCTGATCTTGGTAAGCGCCTTATTAGGGCAAAACGTATCGAACGAGAATTGCCGTTTAGCATGCTCTTTGAAGGAAAACGCGTATACGACACCTTAGAGGATGGGGAAAATCTCTTCCTTCAAGGTATTATTGATACGGCCTTTGAAGAGAACGGTGAATGGGTTCTCGTAGATTACAAAACGGATCGCGTTACATCCGGAGAAGACCTCATCAAGCGCTATAAAATCCAAATGGATCTCTATAAAGAGGCCTTGCAGCGATTGACGGGGATGCCCGTGAAAGCTTGCTATATTTATAGCTTCCGCTTGCACGATGCAATCATCGTGGACTAAAGTGTATAGATTCTTATAAATTAATAAACACAAAAGCTCTCTATTCATTGATAGAGAGCTTTTGTGTTACCAATTACTTGTTATATATGTGGTAGTTTAGGCAGATTTAAGGCTTTTTTCTTTTTATGCTTTGCAGGTGCAAATACCTTGAGTACGCGCGGCAATACTTCAATGTCTACTGGCATAGCAGGACCTGCATCACCATCCATATTGGTCGATAAATCATCGACGTCAGATAGAAGTTCGATATGAGCTTTTTTCACAGTTAATGTCGTTGTATAACGAGAATTATAGATGGCACCACTGATAATGAGTGGTAATACGCTGAGAATATCGAGGATAAAATATTCTTTGAAGATGATGATACGCATATAACCATCATCTACAGAGGCTTCTGGCATAAAACGCTCAAAGCTAGATACTACATTGGTAAGTAGGGCTAAAACGAGAGGAGATTTGCAAATGAAATCATCGTCCTCTGTTTTAATGCGGTACGTGTAGTCCTTCGTAGTGAACAACGCTTGGCCTGCTCTCAAGAAATACGCGAGAGGGCCGAGTATGCTCTTTTCCTTTGGTGTAACTTCATCTACAACCTTAGGAATAACGCCAGCTGCAATATTATTGCAGAAATACCGATCATTACAACGGCCGATATCAATGGTTCGAGTTTCATTGATATCGATACGTCTGATGGCTTGCGTTGGATTTTGGTGAATGCCGAGCGCACGAGACATATCATTTACTGTACCAACGGGGATAAACCCAAAGGTACAGGAGAATCCACCTTGGGCAATACCGTTAACGGTTTCGTTAACAGTGCCGTCACCGCCCATACAGAATACGGCATCAAACCCGCGTTCACAAGCATCCTTAGCAAAGCGCGTAGCATCGCCTTCGCCTCTGGTGAATTTGACCTCAATCGTTTCGAACAAGGTACTCAATTTCCATTGTAAATCGAGGGCATAACGGCGTGCTGCACCGCCTCCTGAGACAGGGTTGATGATAATCAAACAACGGCTCATAGTGTACTTCCTTACTTTCAAAAATGAGATATAGCTATTATCTATAGTTAAATTGACAGTCTTAATTATGAGTTCTATAATTATATTGTATGCACTTAATTACGTGCAACATATTTTCTAAGATATGTTGTATACTATATTATACTCATTTTAACCGTTCTTTGAAAGTGTGAAAGCATGAAAACAGAATGGTTAGTAAGGTTTAGGGGATAGTAATGGGAAGACAAAGTTCAAAAGATAAATACAAATTGTCCGCAGTGGATTCTATCGAAAGATTACCTCTCAGTGAACAAGTATATTTAACATTAAAAACAGCTATCTTAACAGGCGAATTGATGCCTCAAGAGAAGCTTAACGAAGTAAAAATTGCAGAACAATTGCAAGTGAGTGCTACACCTGTGCGTGAAGCATTCCGTAAATTGGCTAAAGATAATCTCGTAGTTATCGTTCCTTGGAAAGGTGTTACTGTAAAAGCTGACACTCCAGAAGAAATTGTAGCACTTTACCAAGTTCGCGAAGTGATGGAAGGACTTGGTGCTAGATTATGTGCTCGTCATGCTACACCTGAGCAAGTACAAGAGCTAAGAACCCTTTGTAAAGAGATGCATGAAATTGAAGATGCCACAGAACGTGTTGATGTGAATAGCCGATTCCATACAATGATTGCTCATTACTCTGGCAATGAACGTATTGTAGATTATCTAGCAGGTTTCCGTGAACGCGTTAATCGTGACATGTACATCAGTTCTTTCAATGCTGTACGTACACATGACTGTGATGATGAACATGACCAAATCGTAGACGCTATTGAACGCCACGACGAAGTAGCAGCAGAAACGGCTATGCGTCAGCATATCAACAATGCATTTATCTTCAAAAAAGCAAATGCGGAAGTACAGCATAAAAAACTTAATGAAGTATAATGCCTGCTGCTGATGCTGATGCTGATGCAATGGGTATAATGACATATGAGAGGCTCCGCCAATGGTGGAGCTTTTTTGATTATTATTTTGAATATCTAATTCAATTTTCATTTAGAGTACTTAGAGCATCTTGATGTAAATTAGTTATCATTTGTTGTATTTAATTAACCGTTGTTTTAGACTATCGGATTAGTTTGCTTTTGTTTGGTTTCGAGACGTTCTCTTGGTGTGGTTCAGAAGCTCTAGCCGTTTATAGTGTGATGTTAGGTGCGCATTACAGTTTTTATAATCTATAACACGCAGTCTTACGAGCTGACCTACGTTGATTTGAAAGGCTTGAGCGATTTTAAAAAGAATTTCTAAAGACATGCCCGAGATGCCTGTACCACATTCTAATTTACTTAAATAACTACGACTGATACCAATGTGACGAGCTAACTCTTGTTGAGACATATTTAGGGACACACGAATAATGGCGATTTTATGACCTAAACAAACATATTGATGTTGTAAAAACGGGTCTTCGTACGTGTTGATCCGCAGTTCGGTGAGCGGTGTAGCCGAGGGGTTCATAGGGACTCCTTTCTTTTCCCTACTCTCTAAATATAGTATACTGAGATTATTAGCGTCTGACTAATATAGAAAAGTAGATAATTATCGGCTATTACAGATAATTACACGAATTGTGAAAGTAGTATTACATGTATGCTATAGTAATGTGCTCATAACATTTAGTATGTTATCGTGAGTAAAGGAGGCAATATGGAAAAATACATAGCCGTTGCCCTCGGTGGCGCCACTGGGGCCTTATGCCGTATGGCTCTCGGTGAATGGGTTATGACAAAGGTCAGCTCTTTTCCGTATGGTACGGTAGTAGTAAACCTCGTTGGTTGCCTCATTATCGGTCTAGTCTTAGGCCTTTATATGCAAAAGCCAGATCTACCTCAGTGGGCGAGATTTTTCCTCGTTGTAGGTGGGCTAGGTGCATTTACCACCTTCTCAACCTTTGCCTTTGAAATGCTACAGCTTATGATGGCTGAATCCTATGTACAAGCATTATGGTACGGTGTAATGCAAGTCATAGGGGGCTTAATCCTCTGTTGGGTTGGTATGCTGGTCGTGCGTCTACTCTGTAGTATTTAAACATATTAACATTGAATAATAGTATTAAATACATTTTGATGTTATATCATAGCGTATTTTATTATTAATGACTTGGGAGATATTATGAAATCTATTAGAACACAAGATGCCGTAGGGCAAATATTATTACACGATATCGTAAGAATTGTCATTGGTGAGGTGAAAGACACTCCCTTCCGCCGTGGCCATGTTATCACAGAAGAGGATATTCCAAAATTGTTAGACCTTGGTAAGGAACATATCTTTGTGATGGAATCGGAAGATGAAGGTTTCTTGCACGAAGAGGACGTAGCTCGTGCTTTGTACCATATGGCAGGCGGCGAAAACATGCACGATGGCCCTATGGCGCAAGGTAAAATTGAAGCCATTGCAGATGTAGATGGTCTTTTCAAGGTCGATGTAGATCGCTTACATGCTATCAACAGCATTGGTGAACTTACAATCGTAACGAAATTTAATAACACACCTGTGAAAGCCGGTGATAAACTTGCAGGCATGCGTTGCATTCCATTATTGTTAGAGGAACAACAAGTGGACGATGCCAAGAAGATTGCCAACGGTGTGCCTTTACTCAATGTGAAGCCATTTGTGCGCAAAACTATGGGGATCGTTACGACTGGTTCTGAAGTATTTGAAGGTCGTATTAAAGATGCTTTCACCCCAATCATTGAAGAACGCTGCGCTGAATTTGGTGTTACAAAGGTAGCTCATGAGATTGTAACCGACGATACGGATGATATCGTGGCAGCTATCTACAAGGTAAAAGCGGCGGGCGCCGATATCATTTTCTGTACCGGCGGTATGAGTGTAGACCCAGATGATTTAACACCAGGTGCGATTAAACGCTATGCAGATTGTGTTGTTACTTATGGTTTGCCTGTGTTACCGGGTTCTATGGTTTGTATTGCTTACTGCGAAGATGGCACGCCAATCCTTGGTGTGCCAGGTGGCGTATTATTTAGCAAACCGACTGCCTTTGATGAAATCTTGCCGCGCCTCGTTGCAGATGATCAAATCACAAAAGATGACTGCATCCGTATGGGTCATGGCGGGTTCTTAGGATAATAGGCTGATATAACTAGAATAACTAATATAGCTAGAATAACTAATATAACTAGAGTAAATAATATAACTAGGGTAAATAATATAACTAGTAATAAATAGTATAGCTAATATAAGGGAATAAGATATATCTTATTCCCTTATATGCTGTTCAACGATATTTCTAATATTTTTGTAGAAATCGTTTTTGTAGAGAATTTTGCTTATAGATAAAATCGATAATTTTATCTATTTTTCTTAAAAATCATTTACTTCATTTAAAATTTAAAGTACAATAATAGTCAGGGATAATGATAATACAATATTTATAAGAAACCATATTTTATGCTGATTTTTTTATTGAATATATATTATAAATGATAATATATTATGCGCAGTATCTATAATTTTAGATGTAAGGAGGAATAGTAAAAGATGAAAAGCAAACAAGTGGCATTATCGTTGGCAGTACTACTTGCATTAGGAATGGGAACTGTATTACATGCAGAAGCACAGGGGAATCCGACAGAGTATTCGAGTGACTTTGGTATTGAAAATAAGGTTACCAGCGATCATAGTTTGGCAGTAGGCTTCAGAAATACGGTGTCCGGCTCGTATTCAACTGCTATAGGGCAGTCATCTACCGCATCTGGTGGGACTTCGCTAGCTATTGGACGAAGCGCATAGGCAACTGCTAATAATACTAATGCTATTGGTCGGAGTGCTCGTGCAGAAGGGGAGAATGCCACTGCAATAGGCCATGGATCGGTTTCTTCCGGACGTAATTCAAATGCCTTCGGTTCATCTGCAAATGCATCTGCTGAAGGTGCTACTGCCGTTGGTAATAGTACAAAGGCTAGTGGTATTTCAAGTACCGCTACTGGCTTTAATGCCGATGCATCGGGTAATTATTCCGTGGCATACGGTAATAGTGCTAGAGCTAGAGGCGCTCGTTCTGTAGCTGTTGGATATAGTGTACAGGCTGAAGAGAGCGCAGTTGCTGTTGGTAATAATAATGCTAATGGAGATGCTGGAAATGCTGTTGCGGTAGGTACAGGCAGTACAATTACCGCACGTGGTGGAGTTGGAATTGGTAGCGGTAATACTGTCTCCGGCATTGATTCCGGCGCTTTTGGTGTAAGAAATAAAATAGCACAAGCGAATACATATGTATTGGGCAGTAATGTGACATCGACACAAGGAAATAGTGTTCTCTTAGGAAACGCATCTACCGATAGAGCTGCTACAACAGAAACAAAAGCTAACATAAATGGTATTACCTATTCCGGATTTTCTGGGCTTGGAGCAGCCCGTAATGGTGTTACAAGTGTTGGCGCATCAGGTAAAGAACGTCAAATAATTAATGTGGCATCAGGAAAGGTGTCTTCCGATAGCACGGATGCTATAAATGGCAGTCAATTATATGCAGTAGCAAATACAGTGGG
>NZ_CALLVP010000106.1 GCF_938010505.1 uncultured Veillonella sp.
GCTATGCTAGGTGTTAGTTATACAAAAAATAATGGTCAAGTTATTTTAGGCCCTGCACCAGAAGCATCTACGGTGAAAGCACCTTATACATTGCAAACTCCATTGGCTTGGGCTTTTGATCCATGGACAATGGAGGGCACTCCATATCAGGCAAAACTCAATACGAGCGGAGATAACATCATTTCTCCAAGTTGGTTTAAATTGCATAGCTTAGGTTTAGAAGCAAGTCCAAATGTAAATATTGATTATGTGAAAGCATATAAGGATAAAGGTTACCACGTGTGGCCATTGATTACTAATCGATTTGATGCTGGATTTACAAGTGGTATTTTGGCGGATCAATCGGTTTGGAAAAAGTATGCTCATAACCTTGTTCATTATGCATATGTATATGGTTTTGACGGCTATAACTTCGACTTTGAAAATATCGATTATTCTGACCGCGACCGTTTAACATCTTTTGTAACATATTTATCTAATCATTTGCGTCAGTATAATATTAAAACTTCTATCGACGTAACTGGTTACTCTGATAGCCCTGAATGGTCCTTAGTATACAATCGTAAAGCTTTTGCCGATACAGTAGACTATGTGGTTCTTATGGCGTATGACGAAACTTGGGCTAAGAGTACTACAGCGGGTCCTGTTGCAAGTTATCCTTGGGTTCGTAGTCATACTGAAAGAATGCTTTCAGAAGTGCCTTCTCATAAGTTAGTGCTTGGTGTACCATTCTATATGCGTTTATGGCGTGATACTAATGGTTATGCTAAAAGCGAAACATTGGCTATGAAGAATACAGTCAATTACTTTGCTAATTACAAAGATAAAATGACTTGGGATGATCGATTAAAGTTATACTATTTATCAATCCCAACAGCTTCTGGTTCCAATCGTATTTGGTTTGAAGATAATACATCGTTAGGCTTAAAACTTGATCTCGTAAAAGAATTAAAGCTCGGTGGTTTTGCAGCATGGCGTAAAGGTTTTGAAGATGCTTCTACGATTGCCATGATTCAAGAAAAAGACTTAGGACGTGGTATACCTAAATCTACTAAATCTGTTGTTTCTGAACCTATAGTAGAGGAAGCAAAACCATTGTCTAAACTTGAGGCCTATAAATTGCGCTTGGAAGAAAAAGAAAAGGAAAAAGCAGCTAAAGCAGAAGCTAAACGAAAAGCTAAAGAAGAGAAAGAACTAGCTAAACGCAAAGCAAAGGAAGAGAAAGAACTAGCAAAAGGCAAAGCAAAAGAAGAGAAGGAACTAGCTAAAAATAAAGGCAAACAAGAAGCTGAACAAGCTTTACCAACATCTATTCAAGTGGTAAAACGCTAGTGTTTGACTGCTTTTGCTGGAAGTAGTAAAATAAAAACATTGATTATAAAACGGCAACTAAAAAGGTTGTCCATATGAGGAGGCCCCTACATGAATGAAAAGTATGTAGCCCAAGATCTTGAGAAAAAGTGGCAACAGTATTGGGAAGATAACCATACATTCAAAACAGAAAATGATGAATCTAAAGAAAAATACTATGTATTAGAAATGTTCCCGTACCCATCTGGTAATTTACATATGGGTCATGTGCGTAACTATTCCATTGGTGACGTAGTAGCTCGTTTCAAAAAAATGAAAGGCTTTAACGTATTACATCCAATGGGTTGGGATTCCTTCGGTATGCCTGCAGAGAACGCTGCTATCAAACATGGTATTGCGCCAAAGACATGGACTCTCGACAATATCGAAAACATGAAATTGCAACAAAAAGCACTTGGTTTGTCCTACGATTGGGACCGTGAGGTAGCAACTTGTAAAGAAGATTATTACAAATGGACTCAATGGTTTTTCCAACAGTTTTATAAAAAAGGGTTAGCATATAAAAAAGAAGCAAAAGTAAACTGGTGTGAAACTTGTCATACTGTATTGGCAAACGAACAAGTCATCGATGGTGCTTGTTGGCGCTGTGATAATGCTGTTGAGAAAAAAGACTTGTCTCAATGGTTTTTGCGCATCACTAAATATGCAGATCGCTTGTTAACTGATTTGGATACTCTTGATCACTGGCCACAACGTGTTAAATTGATGCAAAAGAATTGGATTGGCCGCTCTGAAGGTACAGAATTTTCTTTTGAAGTTCCATCCATTAATGAACGCGTATCTGTGTATACAACTCGTGTTGATACTATTTACGGCGTAAGCTATGTTGTATTGGCTCCTGAACATCCATATGTAGAACGCCTCATTGAAAACGCTCCTAATAAAGCTGAATTAGAAGCTTTCATTACGCGTATGCGGAATATGAGCGATATTGACCGTACATCTACAGAGGCACCTAAAGAAGGTATGTTCACAGGCTCTTATGCAGTAAACCCTATGTCTGGCGAACAAGTTCCAGTTTGGATTGCTAACTATGTATTAGTAGACTATGGTACAGGCGCTGTAATGGGTTCTCCTGCACATGATGAACGTGACTGGGAATTTGCTCATAAATACGATTTGCCAATTAAACAGGTTGTAGCTTGTGAAGGCGAAGAATATAGCCTTGAAAAATGGCAAGAATGGTATCATGAAGATGGCATTCTAGTTAACTCTGGCGATTATAACGGACAAACATCTGAAGTGGCTCGTAAAAATATTACAGCTGCTCTTAATGAACGTGGCATTGGTGAAGGTAAAGTAAACTTCCGTCTTCGTGACTGGTTGATTTCTCGTCAACGTTACTGGGGCGTGCCAATTCCTGTAGTATATTGTGAAACATGTGGTGAACAACTCGTTCCTGAAGAACAGTTACCAGTACGCTTGCCAGAGGATGTTAAATTTGAATCTGGTGCCGTATCTCCATTGGCTACATCTGAAAGTTTCTTGCATACGACTTGTCCTAAATGTGGTGGTCCTGCGCATCGTGAAACAGATACGATGGATACATTTATCGATTCTTCTTGGTATTTCTTGCGCTATACAGACGCGAAAAATGATAAAGCTCCATTCGATAAAAAAATTGCTAACTACTGGATGAATGTAGACCAATATATCGGTGGTATTGAGCATGCTATCTTGCACTTGTTGTACTCTCGATTTTTTGTGAAAGTTATCCACGACTTAGGTCTTATCGAAGCTAACGAACCATTCCGCGGTTTGTTAACACAAGGTATGGTTCTTAAAGAAGGCAGTAAAATGTCTAAATCCAAAGGTAATGTAGTTTCTCCTGAAGAAATTATCAATACCTATGGTGCAGATACTGCTCGTTTATTCATTCTATTCGCGGCTCCTGTCGATCGTGACCTTGATTGGTCCGACCAAGGTGTTGAAGGCTCTTACCGTTTCTTAGGTCGTGTATGGCGTATTGTTGATGCGTACAACGGAGAAGCTAAGAAAAATGTTACTGGTGAACTTACAAAAGACGAATTTGGATTGCGTCGTGAGTTACACCGTGTCATCAAAAAAGTAACAGAAGATTTAGACAATAACTTCAACTTCAATACAGCAATTTCTGCAATCATGGAACTTGTTAATGCTATGTACGCTCATAAAGACAAAGCAGAAACAATTAATAGCGCTTTAGCTAATGAATTGATTCGCTCTTTATTGCTTCTTTTAGCACCATTCGTTCCTCACATGACAGAAGAGTTGTGGCATGAATTAGGTGAAACTACATCCATTCACACTGAAAACTGGCCTGTATACGAAGAAGCTGCTCTCGTAGTAGACGAAGTAGAAGTAGTATTACAAGTAAATGGTAAAGTTCGTGATAAACTAACTGTTTCTGTAAATATTACGAAAGAAGAATTAGAAACTATGGCTAAAGAGTCTAGCCGTGTTCAAGAGTTTACAGAAGATAAAAATATTGTAAAAGTTATTTATGTACCAGGTAAACTTGTAAATATCGTTGTTAAATAAATATAAATGATGATATTTTTGGTTAATATTGTAAGCCCCCAACTACATAGGTAGATGGGGGCTTATTTTTAAGAGAGGTAACTATGGCAAAACGTAACGATTATATTTCCTGGGATGAATACTTCATGGGTGTTGCCATTTTAGCGGCACAACGTTCTAAAGATCCAAATACACAAGTAGGTGCTTGTATTGTGAGCAATGATAATAAAATATTGTCTATTGGCTATAATGGGATGCCTTTAAATTGTAGTGATGATGATTTCACATGGGAACGCGATACGGCTGATGATAATAAATACTTCTATACCGTTCATAGTGAACTCAATGCCATACTTAATTATCGGGGAGGTTCTTTAGAAGGTTCTAAAATATATGTAACACTTTTCCCATGTAATGAATGTGCGAAAGCCATCATTCAAAGTGGTATTAAGGCCGTTATCTATCGCGATGACCTCTATAAGGATACAAAAGAGGTAAAAGCATCTAAACGGATGTTGAAAACCGCAGGTGTAGAAATTATTGAATACAAGCCAACAGGACGTACTTTGAATATCACATTGTGATGTAATGAAAATTTAATTGCTTTTAAAATCCCCTATATACAGTTGTATATAGGGGATTTCATTACCATTTATTTATGTTTATACTTGTAATCGACCATCGATCATGATATCTACTTCTTGGCCGTCACGAGTGTAGCCTTTGATATTCATATGTTTATGACCAATCATAAAGTCTACATGTGTTAAGGAGTGGTTTAAACCACGTTCTTTTAATTCGTCGTCAGATAAACCATCACTGTTTTTGAGGCATGTAGGATAAGAGGCGCCAATTGCTAGATGGCATGATGCATTTTCATCAAATAATGTTTCATAGAAGATTTGATTAGATTGGCTGATTGGGCTGAAATGATCAACTAATGCAACTTCGCCAAGGTAGTGTGAGCCTTCATCTGTCTCAACTAATTCTTTTAGTACTTCATAACCTTCTTTTGCAGTGTACTCTACAATTTTACCTTCTTTGAAAGTGAAGGAAAAATCAGAAATCGTATTGCCATGGTAAATTAAAGGTTTTGTGCTATATACAATGCCGTTTACACCATTGTAATGTGGTGCAGAGAAAATTTCTTCGGTAGGAATATTAGCATTGAAGATAGTACCATCTTTAGACGCTTCTTCACCGCCTTGCCAAATATGTCCTTCTGGTAATTCTAGTAAGAGGTCAGTACCATTTTCACAGGTGTAACGTAATGCTTTTAAATCTAGTTTATTAATTGCTTCGCGACGGCGGCGTAATTTAGCCATGTGGTGGCGGTACGTATCTTTTGGTTCAATGCCTTCGATGCGACAAAGTTTAAGCAAAGTTGCCCACAATTGGTCAATTTTTTCTTTATCAGTACCTTCGTAGCCGAGTAAATCTGCCCATAAAACTGTAGGTACAGAAGCAACACACCAAGTAACAGAGGAGTTCATAATGGCTGTGTGATAGAAGGATAAGGCTTTGTTTAAATTACGAGACTGTAAAGAAATACGTTCTGTCGGGATGCCAGCAAGGGCTTTAGGATTGGCACTAATTAAAGATAAGAATGCCGCTTTATCATCGATATATTGCTTATAGAATTCAGGAATCCAGTTAGCAGGTTTTTCTAAGACTGTTTCTTTGGCATGCATTAAACGTTGACGTGAAATAGGTGAACAGCGCCAGTTGAGGACAACCTCTTTAGCCCCCAATTGATAAGCTTCTTCTGTAACGATAACTGCAAAGTCTTTATTTTCCACATCAACAGAAATAACTAAAGTTTGATCTTGTTGTAAATTTACGCCGTATTGTAATAATGTACGGGCATATTTTCTTAATGTATCTTGATTCATTGAGTCTCCTTATATTCGACATCAATTATAAAACTCCTGCTTGTGTGACCAATAGAGTCAACGGTAGGAGTTTACTTTTATATTGGAAAATCCTTTAGTAGGAGGTGCATTATGAAAAGTAAATTGAAGCCGTATATGATAATTATATTAATCCTATGTATTTTAGTAGGAATTTATTTCCTATGGCCTATTATAACAGATGAAAGCGATTCTGTCCTAGCTGAAGGGGCAATAGATGGAAATTCTTCTATGTCAAATGTAGAACAATTTCCCAATAAACCAATTGCGTATATTACAGGTGCTGTTGTATCACCAGGATTGTATGAATACGAAAATTCAGCTACTTATGGAGATATGGTAAAGCTTGCAGGTGGGCTACTTCCTTATGCTGATGTAGAATCAGTCAATATGGCAAAACCAGTAAATGCGGGAGATCATATCCATATAGTATTTAACTTTCACGGTAATCCAGAGGTTTTATTGCGCGGTAATAAGATTAATATCAATACGGCAACTGCAAAGGAATTAGATTCATTACCAGGTATTGGTCCAGCTATGGCGAAGAGAATTGAAGAATATCGTTCGCAAAAGGGGCCCTTTACATCCATTGAAGGTATTAAGGGGGTGAAGGGCATTGGTGATGGAGTATATAAAAAGATTAAAGATAAAATTACAATCTAAATCAATAAGTAGACATGAAAACTTTCAGTATGCGGATCTATGTTTAAATCCTTTAGATTTAGTCAATAAGAAGCAATCTATAACTCATAGTCAATGGGCACATATTATATTGGGATCTATAATAATTGGTACTACATTAGGATATGGTAAATATTATCCAGTACTTAGTCAAATGCATTATATTTTTGCGATTGCCTTAGCTATTATTGGTGTAACTATTATTAAAATAATTCAATCTCATTGTAGGTGGCGTTTATTTGCCAATTTATTAATATTAGTTTTTGCTGCAATGGGATTATCCTATTATCATACAGACTTACAAATTATTAATTATAATAGCTATACATCATACTATTTACAGCAAGAAGGAGAATATCTAGGTACTGTTGTATCATCTCCTGAAATAGTAAATCTAGATGGACAGGAATATTACAAATATAATGTTACTCTTCATGGATTACATCCTTGTAAAGATACCGCAAAAAACTCCTATATAAAGGCTCAAGGACGTTTGCAAGTATACTCTAAGGTATCAGCTACAAATAACAAAATAAAATTGGGAGAACAAGCCATTATTGAAGGAATTCCAAAGTCTTTATTTCTCATCGAAGAGGAAGGTCGGATTAATCTTCGAGGCAGATATATGGGCTCTAATATAAGAGGACAAATTTATGATGGAGTTTATCGACCTGCCAGTGCTAAAGATTTACAAACATTTTCATATAAAGAGAGTATTAATGAAGAAATATATAGGAGAAGCTTATATCTATGTGGTCAAATACGAGAATCTATAGAAAAGAATATTGCTAGTAATCTAGATGGTACACAAAAGGTATTAGCACAAGCCTTAATCTTAGGTGGTTATTATAGTGAACTAGGGGAAGAACGGATGAAAGATTTTGCCTATACAGGGCTCATCCACATTCTATCTATATCTGGCTCGCATATTGCTTTACTATTAGCTTTAATTTATGGTTTAGGAAGGCTAGTTAAATTACGGAAGCGTACATGTTTAATTTGGGGTATATTAGTAGCTTGTATATATTGCTGTATCGTTGGTGGAGATGCACCAGTTGTACGTGCAACGGTGATGAGTATACTTATGTGCATAGCTTATGTGAAAGGGCGATTATACCAAGCAAAACAGGCTTTATGTATATGCGCCATTATATGTCTTGTATATGATCCTTTTTCTTTATTCGATGTAAGCTTTCAGTTATCCTTTGGTGCAACCTATGGTTTACTCATATGGGGAACAGTTCTATATGAACGAATACAATGGCTTCCAAGATGGATAAAAACACCTTTTGTATTATGTGTATCCGCACAATTACTTATATTGCCATTACAACTCTATTATTTTCACTATATTAGCATTGCAAGTTTGTTTGCAGCCTGTATAGTAGCGCCCTTATTAGATATAACAATCGTTTTAATTTTTATAAGCACTTTAGTTAGTTATGCGCTACCCATATCATATATGTGGTTAATGGTAGACATATTGTTACGTGTGTCTTTATATTTAAATCATGTGCTAGGTCGTAGTGGAAGCCTGTTATGGTTAGGTATGATGAACAGTTATTGCGCTTTTATATATTATGTGCTACTTGGGGTGTTTACGTATTTTTTGACTCATCAAAATAGATATACTAAGTATGTAATGATAACAATATTCCTAATGATCTGTTCTTTTGTAGGTTCATATTATGTTACACATCATCATACAAATACGTTAGTTCACTATATTCCTATGAAACAGTGTAATGTGTTACTTTGCATAAACCCAAACCATAGAGGAGCTCATCTATTAATTGATGCACCAGATTATATTAAAACTATACCGAATGAAAGGCTTATTAATCAGGCCATAAGGGCATATGGTGTAAATCCTAAAGATGTACAAATTGAGTACTTTCACAGTAATGGTTCTGCACAGGTGGTATATAAAAATGGTATGGACCAAATTGTCGTATATAATGGACAAAGTAGAGAAAAAAATCTAAAATTAAATGATAAGATTAATTCATTATATATAACGAGTCGATCCAATGTAATGAATGAAATAGGGCGTATTTCACCTCATAGTACAATTCTATTTGGCAGTCCACATGGTGCGTTACGTGATGTGGATCCTTCGTCAGAACATATGTATATTATGGGGTATAGCTATATTAAGGATATCTATCTGTGAAAGGAGGCACTATGGCACATATTGAACTCATTTATGGTGATGAGCCACAATTAATTGAAGAAGAAAAACGCAAATTTTTAAGTGCCTATCCAGACCTTCCAGTGACCGTATTAGACGATGAGGCGGGCCCACAGAAGATTAGTGAAAAGCTATGTGAAGATTCACTATTTGGCGATCAAAAGGTATTCTGCTTAGTTAACTTGCCTATCATTCGTAAAAGCGGCAAAAATAGCGATGCTTGGATCCCATTATATGAGCTCATCATGGAATATAATGGGGATAATCCAATTGTTTTGATTTATCATGATATGATAGATAAACGAATTAAGCAGAATAAAGAGATTTTAAATAAAATACCGAATCGTGAATGTAAGCGCCTTGAAGGGGCCGACCTTGTGATGTGGATTTGTCAGTATTGTACATCTCATGGCTTTAAAATGACACCTGATGCACAGGAATACGTAGTTCATCTCATCGATTTGTGGCAAGATGTACCTGTTTCGTTTATGCGAACTGAGTTTGATCGATATTTCTTGCAAATTACGGGAGATAAGGTGATTACCAAAGAATTTTTAGAAGAAAATGGCAGTGACTATGGTGCTAAAAATATTTTTACCTTTAAAGAAGCTCTTTTGAAGCGTGATATTGATACATTGCTTGAACTATTTCCGTTTATGTTTGGATACAAAGAACTGGACCGTGCTATGAGCTATATTGAGGGGCAATTACGTTTACAGCTATTGGTCAGTGAATGTCGTGAGGCCGGAATGTCGGTTCAAGCTATTCAAAACTTATGTAAGGACTATGATTCGTCGTTTAAACCATATCCGATTAAACTTGCCTATGAAGCGAGTTTTCGGATTTCTATTAAAGCCTTACGTGCCCTGTTAAAAGGTTTGTATGAGATTATTTTAGATAGTCGTAGTAGTAAGGGCGATATTTGGCGATTTAGAGATTTATGTATTACCTATTGTGGGTATAAGGGATAAAAATGAAAGTACGTTATCGCGTTGTACCAAAACAGAATAAGAAATCATCTTTCTATGTGAACTGTCATAGCCAACATGTGACGATTCAAGCTGCAGACTCCGCATTTTCTACATTGCTTAGTTTACGAGATAGATTATCTGCATGGTATAAGGAAAATAATATTTCCTTTGATAATATTCCAACCAATACTGACACATCTTGCTGTTTTGCTTGGAAAGTAAATACAGAGACTGGTGAAGGTTTAGATACTTATTACTATGGCGGTGGCTGTGGTGCAGGTGAATGGATTGAAGCTGCTGAAGTACAACGTGAAGCAGAAGAGGCTAAAAATCAGGCACCTAAAGGAAAATCTTTTGCAGGTTATGATCAAGAAGATGATTATGACAATCTTGATGATTTTGCACCATTCGTGGAAGCTGTAGAACTTGGGTATTTTAACAATAGTCCAATTGTTGTTTCTCGTCCTAGCCAAACAGCGGCAGCATCTAATGATGGTGATACTGTAGCATCTGTAAGTAGCACAGCTAAAAGAAGTAAAGGTTTTGCTCCTAAAAGCGTTACCAAATCCACATCTAAAGGTAGTGAAGGGGATGGAAAATATCCACGTCGTGCGCCAAAGGATGCATCTACTGATGAAGGTATGATTTTAGGCCCTAAAATTGAAGGGATTACTTCTAAAATCATGGGCACCTTAGATACACCCAGTGTTATCTTTGAAGGTGTACTGGTAGGTTTGGATAAACGTGATACAAAGACTGGTAAAAGTATCGTTAATGGTAGCATTGTAGATGATACTAATAGTATTAAATTCATCAAATTTACGAATAGCCCTGAAGAAGGGGATGCGTTACTTAAACAGTTAAAAGGTTTGCAACGTGTTCGCGTACAAGGTAGCGTAAACTTTGATGATCGCTTTGATAAAGACTACATTCTATCTATTCGTAGAATTGAAGCAGTGGAAACTACAAGTGTAGAGCGAACTGAAAACCGTCCAGATTCTCGTGTAGAGCTTCATTTACATACTAAGATGAGTGATAAAGATGCTCTCGTATCTGTTAAGGATTTATTTAAAACAGTTAAAAAATGGGGTCATCCTGCAGTAGCTATTACTGACCATGGTGTTGTACAAGCCTTTCCTGAAGCGCAAGCCCTTGGTAAAGAGTTAGGTGTTAAGGTTATCTATGGTGTAGAAGGTTACCTCATCGAAGATGAAACGGTAGCTCGCGATGAAGAACCTGTACTAGATAAAAAGAAGAAGAAGGAAAAAGATAAACGTTACCATATTATTTTATTAGCTAAGAATATGGTTGGTTTGCGTAATTTATATAAAATGATTTCCATTTCTCATCTTGAACATTACAAGGTGCGTCCTCGGTTGCCTCGTTCCGTTATCGAAGAACATCGTGAAGGTATTATCATCGGTTCTGCTTGTGAAGCAGGGGAACTTATGCAATCCATCGTTCGTGGAGCTACAAAAGAAGAGCTTTTGGACATAGCATCCTTCTACGATTATCTTGAAATTCAGCCACATACTAACAATATGTTTTTGGTTCGTAAAGGTCTCATGCCAGATGAGCAAGCCCTTATCGATATGAATAAGACCGTTATCGAATTAGGGGAAGCTTTAAATAAACCTGTATGTGCTACTTGTGACGTTCATTATTTGACACCAGAAGAGAAAATATATCGTGAAATCATGTTGACTGCATGTGGATATCCGGATGCAGACGAACAACCAGATTTACATTTACGTACTACAGATGAAATGCTTGCGTCATTCCCTTACTTAAGCGAAGAGAAGCGATACGAAGTAGTCGTTACCAATACACGTGCTATCAACGACAGCATTGAAGATATTAAACCAGTTCCTGATGGGACCTACTCACCTAAGATTGAAGGTGCTGACGAAGCTTTCACGGAGATGTGCTATAAAAATGCGAAGGCTATTTACGGTAATCCATTGCCTCGCGTAGTACAAGAACGTCTCGACTATGAACTAGACTGTATTATCTCCAATGGTTATGGCGTATTGTATTACATCGCTCATAAATTGGTAAAAAAATCTCTTGATGATGGGTATCTTGTAGGTTCTCGTGGTTCCGTAGGATCTTCCTTTGCAGCAACCATGTCTGAGATTACAGAGGTAAATCCATTACCGCCGCATTATGTCTGCCCTAATTGTAAACATTCTGAGTTCTTTGAAAAGGGCGAATATGCAGGTGGCTTTGACTTGCCTCGTAAAGATTGTCCTGAGTGTGGTCATGAATTACAAACAAATGGCCACGATATTCCATTTGCTATCTTCCTTGGTTTTGAAGGTGACAAGGTTCCAGATATTGACCTTAACTTCTCCGGTGATTACCAAGCAAAGGCTCATAAATACACAGAAGAATTATTTGGTCGTGATAATGTATTTAAAGCTGGCACGATTGGTACTATTGCGGATAAAACTGCTTTTGGTTATGTTAAAAAATACGCCGAAATTCGAGATATACAAGCCCGCAATGGATTCTTTGAACATTTAGCGAAAGGCTTTACAAATGTAAAGAATACTACGGGACAACACCCTGGTGGTATTATGGTATGTCCTCGAGATATGGATGTGCATCATTTTACGCCCATACAACATCCAGCGAATAAAAAGGAAAGTGGCGTATTAACGACACACTTTGATTATCACTCCATTGAAGGTCGTATGACTAAGCTTGATATTCTGGGCCATGATGATCCCACAATTATTCGTATGCTAGAGGATTTGACAGGTATCGATGCTAAGACAATACCATTTGATGATCCAAAGACATTGAGCTTGTTTTCCTCTACAGAGGGGATTGGTTTAACACCTGA
>NZ_CALLVP010000107.1 GCF_938010505.1 uncultured Veillonella sp.
GACCTAATGCAATATCTAAGGCTGCACGAGCACGGCCAGATACATCTTTCACAGAGCCTATATTTTCACTAATACCAATGGAAATCGTAGCTGGCACCTGACGCGGAGATGGTAATTTACGAACTCTTTCAAGAATTTTAAAACCATTTTCCTCCATCGCGTGGAGAGCACCACGAGAAATGGCAAAGGTATACATATCGTCTTGGAAATTACGAATAAAGCCTTCATTACCGTCGATTTCGTCTACAATAATATTGTTAATATCAGTCCAAATATTTGTGTAATCGCGGTCACTGAGGCCTTTTGTCAATTCTTCAAGATTATCGATCTGAATCATACCCCATACAGGCTGACCTTCTTCGGCCTTGATACGCGCCTTTTCTACTTCCGTAATATTCTTGAAGTAAAGCGCCATAACTGCATGTTCAGCTAGTTCATCATCACTATCAATCTCTGGTCGCGTATCACGAGGATCTATGAATTTGTAAATAATTTGGAAATACTTATCTTCGTATTGTTCCGTCATATATCCGGATTTACCCCAGATTTTATCGATACGGAATCCCGGTAAAAGAGCGGACATTTTTTGAATTTTATTCCAGTCTACCTTAACCCAGTCTGCGAAGACGCTATTGTTCCACACCAATGTGCCTTGTTTATTAACGAGGGCAATCCCCATTGGCAAATTTTGTAAGGCAAAGTTCGAAGCTTGAGTGACGTTCTTCATCATCGCTCCAAGCTGTTCCCTTGCCAAACGACGCCGATTATGAATGGTATTGTAATTAATCAAATATGCCGCTAATACAATGATAAAAGCTAAAATTGCAACGGCCCAGTTTAAATAGGCCAACAATAATAGCAATAATACAATAACGGCAATAATGGAAATTTCTAAACCTTTCCATTTCCGTTGAAAGGATTTCATAACGGCCTCCTTTCTTATTAAGAACTACGTTTTTCGAAACGTGCTCGCATATCTAAAAACATATCAAAAATTCCATATATAACGAGTGCCAATGGACTCATCATATACAAAAAAGCTATAATAACAAACTTGAAAAAGCCTGCTAAATTGTAAGACTTCATGATGGATAATAAGCATGTAATGCCATTAAGGCCACAAATCATAGCACCAAACAAGGATAGATTAAGACCTATATCAGCAAGAATACTTTCAGTATAACCAAGATATGGTCCAACATAAGCAAGGATAATACCAACCGCTAAGACGCCAGCACCCCAAATTGGCATGCGCCACGTATCCATTGTCGGCAACGTACGCATTACACTATTTGTGCGACGACCAATATAGGATACAAGCTTAGCTAAAATATAAGTCACTATCGCATTAGCTGCAAACCAATAAGCTAAAAGCATTCGTTTTGCTTGCTGGAACGCAAAATCTAAACGGTTGATATATGCATCCATTTGCTCTTGTGTCATGGGTTGTTGCTTTACAGACTCAATAATAGCATTCTTAAGGTCTACATCAATCATTCGACTAATCTGAGACAAATCAAAAGATGTGAGGCCTGCAGAAATTAAAATTCCTATAAGACTCGTTAAAGCAAGTGCAATAGCTGGTATAACGATGAGTTTGCCAAAGGACCAATTCGCTCTAAAAGCTTCACCGAGAAAAATACTCGGCAAAGAATACGCCAAAATAGTAGCCATGGCCATTAATGGGCCTACTAAAAGTGAAACGAGAACAAATGCCACCACTGACGCGGCGCAACTATATCGGCTGCCCCAACGGATACCAATGAGTGCAATCCCAGAAGGTGCAACTAACGTTGCAAGCAAACTAAGGAAGGGCACTGTCGATCCCACTATAGTTAACATAACAACAATGGTCGATACAAATGCAGTTTCCACCATCGCTCTTGTATTTGTTTTATTCATAAATCACCATTCTTACATAAGAAGATATATTAATTGGTATCTTTTAATTATAACAGTTTAAAAGGGTAACTTCAAATACCCCATATAGTAGACGAATGCGATAGCAATGCTATTAATGGTAGTTTTTATTTCTCTTTTAAAATGTCAAAAGTACCACACCATGAGGTGCGGTACTTTTCTCTATTGTATAAGATTATACGTCTTGAATAATCGGCAAGATCATAGGACGACGGCGAGTTTTTTCATAGAAGAATTTACCCAATGCGTCACGTACGTTTTGCTTAATTGTTGTCCAATCTTTGATGCGTTGCATTTCACAATCATCGAGAACTTGTTCTACGCGGCGTTCTGCAGCAAGCATGAGTTCTTCTGCATCACGAACGTATACGAAGCCACGAGATACGAGGTCTGGACCAGCTACGATAGTGCCAGAAGCTTTGTCCATCGCCATAACGACGATAACCATACCTTCTTGTGCCAATTGTTGACGGTCGCGGATAACGATATTACCTACGTCACCAACACCAAGACCATCAACAAAGATAGCGCCAGCTTGTACGCGACCACCTTTGCGACCACCATCTTTATCGAATTCAAAGATTTGACCATTATCACCGATAAGGACTTTCTTAGGGTCTACACCCATAGCAACACCGAGTTCACCATGACGACGCAACATGCGGTACTCACCATGAACTGGGATAAAGTATTCTGGACGAACGAGGTTAAGCATTGTTTTAAGCTCTTCTTGACTCGCATGACCAGATACGTGGATACCACGGTCTTTACCGTATACTACATTACAACCTAAACGAAGCAAGTTATCGATAGTTCTACCTACAGCGCCTTCGTTACCTGGAATTGGTGTAGCAGAGATGATAACCGTATCATTCGGAGCCAATTCTACAGTACGATGGTTGCTTGTTGCCATACGGGACAAGCCTGCCATCGGTTCACCTTGAGAACCAGTTGTTAAGATCATGATTTGGTCATCTGTGTAGTTGTGCATTACGTCTACGTCGATGATTGTATTTGGTGGAATGTTCAAGTAACCGCGTTCTTGTGCGATTTCTGTAACATTTACCATGCTGCGGCCCATGACTACAACCTTACGGTTAAACATAACCGCCGCATCAACAGCTTGTTGAATACGGGATACGTTAGATGCGAATGTTGCCAAAACAACGCGGCCTTTTGCTTCGCCAACAGCTTGTTTGATCGCAGGGCCTACGGAGCTTTCAGAGCCTGTAGTACCTGGTTTTTCAACGTTTGTAGAGTCAGACATCAACGCTAATACGCCTTTGTTGCCAAGCTCAGCAAATTTATGCATATCCATCAAACGTCCATCAACTGGAGTTTGGTCGATTTTAAAGTCACCTGTATGAAGTATAGTACCGATTGGTGTATCAAAATACACAGCGCAGGAGTCAGGAATGGAGTGATTTGTTTGGATAAAACCAACAGTCACTTGACCAATTTGAACTTCATCGCCTGCGGCAATCGTGCGAAGACATTTTGGAGATACCTTATGTTCTTTAAACTTGCCTTCAATTAAGCCACAAACCAGATTTGTTGCATATACTGGGCAGCTGATTTCTTTCATTAGGTACGCCAAGGAGCCGATATGGTCCTCGTGACCATGCGTAATTACGACAGCTTTCACGCGATCCTTATTCTCGATGATATAGCTCATATCAGGAATAACGATGTCCACGCCGAGCATATCTTCACTAGGGAACGCAAGACCAGAGTCAAGGACGATAATTTCGTCCTCATATTGGAAGATGGTCATATTTTTGCCGATTTCACCAAGCCCCCCAAGTGGGATGATTTGGAATTTACCCTTGTTGGCGCCATTTGGTGTACGACCGATTAACTCCACTTGTTCCTCTTGATGATTCCAGCTCGTGGAACGATTATTCGGACGGTTGTTATTGCGGTTTTGACCATTTTGGCCGTTGCGACCGTTATTATTAGTACGCGTATTGCGCGTATTTTCACTACGTTCACCACGCGGTGCACGAGTTTGGCGAGTTTTGCGTTCTTGCCCTTCACCTTGCTCAGCATTGCGACGTGTATTTGTACGGCGAGTCGTATTCGTACGACCACCATTCGCACTTGTGCGAGTATTTGTAGTACGGCGTTGGCGTGTTGTGCCTTCACCATCACCAGCTGTTTGTTGACGAGTACGACCTTCGCCAGCAGGACGGCGCGTATTTGTACGGCGACGAGTTTGTTTTTGTTCGCCTTCCGCCGCAGTTGTAAGAGTAGCAGTTTTTGCTACTGTCGGCTCTGCTTTCACTTGTGCAGTAACCTGATTATCTGTTGTATTCACAGTTCCTCCTAAAATTTTGTTCATTA
>NZ_CALLVP010000108.1 GCF_938010505.1 uncultured Veillonella sp.
TTTGCGTCACTACTATAGTGGCATTACATTGAAGAAAATGTATTAATAAGGATAATGATGAAAGTTACAGATTTTGATTATGAATTGCCAGAGGAACTGATTGCTCAACATCCCGTAGAGCCTCGTGATACAGCACGGCTTTTAACCTTGGATAAGGTAACTGGTGAAGTGAGTCATAAAGAGCATTTTTACGATTTGCTTGAAGAACTCTACGAAGGTGATGTACTTGTATTTAATAATACGAAGGTTATCCCTGCGAGATTATTTGGTCATCGGCAAGGCTCTGGTGGCAAAGTGGAGGTACTACTACTCACACCATGTGGTGAAAACCGTTGGGAATGCCTTGTTAAACCTGGTAAAAAATGTCCTATTGGCCAAGTTGTTGAGTTTGATGACCGCCTAAGTGGGACTATTATAGACAAGACTGAATTTGGAGGTCGTATCATTGAGTTCACTTGCAATGGTGTATTTGATGATATCATTCAAGAGATTGGGGAAATGCCATTGCCTCCATATATTCATGAAAAGTTAGAAGATAAAGATCGTTATCAAACGGTATATGCTAAGGAGAAAGGATCTGCTGCGGCGCCAACTGCAGGACTTCACTTTACACCTGAGCTATTAGAAAAAATTAAAGCTAAAGGCGTAGAGCTTGAGTTTGTAACCTTACACGTTGGTCTTGGTACCTTTAGACCTGTATCAGCCGAGACTATTGAAAATCACGAAATGCATAGCGAATTCTTCGTTGTATCTCAAGATACAGCAGATAGAATCAATGCGGCCAAGAAAAAAGGATCTCGCATCATTGCCGTAGGTACTACATCAGTGCGTACCCTTGAATCTGCTACTAATGATGAAGGAGTACTTCAAGGGATTAGTGGGACCACACAAATCTTTATCTATCCTGGCTACAAATTTAAGATGATTGATGCATTGGTAACGAATTTCCACTTGCCTCAATCTACATTGTTAATGTTAATTAGCGCATTGGCAGGTCGCGAACATTGTTTGGCGGCCTATGAAGAGGCTGTTAAAGAACGGTATCGTTTTTTTAGCTTCGGCGATGCTATGTTTATTCGTTAGGAGGGACCATGGCGAGTATTACTTATGAATTACAAAAAACATGTCCTCATATGGGGGCACGGGCAGGTTTACTGCACACGCCACACGGTACCTTCCAAACACCTATGTTTATGCCAGTAGGTACACAAGCTACGGTAAAAACCATGACACCAGAAGAATTAAAGGCTATGGGTTCTCAAGTTATCTTGAGCAATACTTACCATTTATTCCTTCGTCCAGGCCCAGAACTTGTGGAAGAAGCTGGGGGCTTACATAAATTCATGAATTGGGATCAAGCTATTCTTACTGATAGTGGTGGTTTCCAAGTATTTAGTTTAGGGGATATGCGTAAAATTACTGAGGACGGTGTAACATTTAGATCCCATATTGATGGTTCTAAACAGTTCTTATCTCCGGAGGTGACAACAAAGGTACAAGAGCAATTAGGTTCTGATATTGCGATGGCCTTTGATGAATGTATTCCTTATCCAGCTGACCATGACTATGCTAAGCGCTCTACGGCGCGCACAACTCGTTGGGCTCATCGTTGCCAAGAAGCTCGTAAGGCTCATGACTATCAAGGTATGTTTGGTATCGTTCAAGGTGGCATGTACAAAGATTTGCGTAAACAAAGTGCAGAAGAGCTAGTAGCTATGGATTTTGAAGGGTATAGTATCGGTGGTTTATCCGTAGGGGAGCCTCACGATTTAATGAATGAAATCCTCGAATATACGACTCCATTATTACCGACAAATAAAGCTCGTTATTTGATGGGTGTTGGTACTGCAGACTGTCTTGTAGAGGGCGTAGCACGTGGCATCGATATGTTTGACTGTGTATATCCTACTCGTGTTGCTCGTAATGGGATGGCCATGACTTGGAATGGTCGCCTTAATATTCGAAATACTCAGTTTGCTCATGATTGGGGTCCGTTAGAAGAAGGTTGCCAATGTTATACATGTAAAAATTATTCTCGCGCTTATATTCGTCATTTGTATAAGGCGGAAGAAATTTTAGCATTACGTCTTGTAACGTATCATAATCTCTACTTCTTGTTAGAGTTTATGCGTCAAATGAGACAAGCTATCTTAGAAGATCGGTTCCCGCAATTTAGAATGCAATTCTGGGATAGCTTTAAAAAATAGTAATTAAGTCTAGTCAAATTTATTTTAGGTGGCTATACTAGAAAAGAAATACATATTTATTAATCTAGGAGGATAACATGGGAGATATTCAACAAATCTTGCAAACCAGCTGGCCTATTTTGCTAATGGTAGTAATCTTTTACTTCTTATTGTGGCGTCCACAAAAGAAACAACAAAAAGAGCGCGCTAATTTGTTAGGTAGCTTGAAAAAAGGCCAAAAAATCGTTACTATTGGCGGTATTTATGGTGAAATTGTTGAACTTGATGACGAAAAAGTTAAGGTACAAGTATCTGAAAAGGTTGAGTTAACCTTTTCTCGTACAGCAGTTGCTAACGTACTTTCAAAGAAAAGCAAGGAAGAAAAATAATGAATACAAAGGAAGCAGTGCGCAAGGCGTGTAAGTCCCAGCGCGCTGCTTTATCCGTTGCTGATTGTAGTCGATGGACGCCGATGTTGACGAATCAAATCGTCAATAGTTCTGAGTATACATCGGCAAAAAACATTATGGCCTATTTGGCGATGCCCAAAGAGGCCGATTTAGACGATGTGATTCGTCATGCTTTAGAACATGGTAAATCCGTATATGTTCCAGTATGTACTGATAAGACGACTATGATTGCAGTTCGTCTTAAGTCTCTAGAATCTATCACTCGGGGTGTGTTAAATATACGCATTCCCTCTGAGCCATATGAGATTATTGATCCACATGACTTGGATTTGATTTTAGTGCCTGGTGCTGGCTTTGACCGTCAAGGTGGTCGCATGGGAATGGGGAATGGGTATTATGATCGATTTCTCAAGGAACTTTCACCAAGTATATTTATGGGCGTATGTTGGGCAGTACAATTATGGGATACACTAATCCCGATGGATGAGCTAGACCAACGGATGAGTAAAATCGTGACGGAGCAAGGCGTTATACATTGTGTATAGTAGAAGGGAGCAACTATTTTGAACGGTAAAGCTATTATCAAGTTTTTAGTAGTCATTGCTGTCATCATTGGTACCTTTGCGTATTGTATTCAACCTTTAGCAGGTTCTTTGAAACAAGGCCTTGATTTACAAGGTGGTACGCATATCGTATTAGAAGCAGAAGATTCTGCGACTGGTAAAGCGGACAATGATGCAGTAGAACGGGCGAAGCAAATCTTAGAGCGTCGTATTAATGAAATGGGTCTATCCGAGCCATTGGTACAACGTGAAGGTGCTCGTCGTATTATCATTGAATTGCCAGGTGTAAAAGATCCTGACGAAGCGATTAAACGTATCGGTAAAACAGCGGTATTGGAATTTAAGAATGACCAAGGCCAAACTGTTATGACTGGTGATGATTTAAAAGATGCGAAAGAAGAATTAGGTCAAAATAAACAACCTCTTGTTGCCATTGAATTGAGCGAAGAAGGGGCTAAAAAGTTTGCTGACTTAACATCTAAAAATATTGGCCGCCGTATTGCTATCACATTGGATGGTCAAGAATTGACTAATCCTGTAGTACAACAAGCAATTACAGGTGGTAAAGCGACTATCTCCGGTAGCCAAAGCTTAGAAGAAGCTAAAGATTTAGCTATTTTGTTACGTTCCGGTGCATTGCCAGTTAAAATCAATGTATTAGAGGTACGTACTGTTGGGCCCTCCCTTGGTCAAGACTCCAAAGATAAATCCGTAGTAGCTTTCAGCGCTGGTATCGCTATGATCATGATTTTCTTGGTTGTTTTATATCGTTTATCCGGTATCGTAGCTAATATTGCATTACTTGTATATGTCATGCTCTTATTACTTGTATTGGGCAAAGGTTTTAATGCTACCATGACATTGCCTGGTATCGCGGGTATTATCTTGTCCATGGGCGTGGCAGTAGATGCGAATATCCTTATCTTTGAACGTTTCAAAGAAGAGGTATTCTCTGGTAAATCTATGCGCGTGTCTATGGAGGCAGGCTTTAGTCGTGCGTTGGCAACGATTACAGATGCGAACGTATCCGTTATTATTACAGCTGGTATCTTAACTGTTTTAGGTTCTGGTCCTGTAAAGGGCTTTGCTATCAGTTTAGGTGTCGGCGTTGTAGTAAGTATGTTTACAGCTATTATTGTGAGCCGCTTCTTATTACGCATGTTAATTGAATGTAACTTTACGAACCATCCATTCTGGTTTGGTGCGAATATTTCTCCTAGCACAAGTGCTGACGTATTTGCACCAAAAGTATTGAAAGGAGGTAAACGCAAATGACATTAGACGTAATTAAGCATCATCGTTGGTGGTTTGCTATTTCCTCCGTTCTCGTAATCATCAGCTTAGTATCGATGTTTATGAAAGGCTTTAACTTTGGTATTGATTATACTGGCGGTACTATTGTTGAGGTAGTATTTGAAAATCCTGTAGAAGTTAGCCAAGTTCGTGATGTTTTGAAAGAATACAATCTTGAAAATGCACAAATTCAGCTTTCTGGTGATACTACAGGTGATACATCTGGTAAAGATGTAATGATCCGTACTCGCAATCTTGAATCTAGTGAAAGTGCTGCTGTTGTTGAGTCTTTAACTAAATCTGTTGGACAAAACACGGTTAAGCGTATTGAAACAGTAGGTGCCGTTATCGGTTCTGAAGTAACAGAACATGCCTTAATGAATCTGCTTATTGCTTTCGTGGCATTGGCGATTTACATTTCTTATCGCTTTGAGTACAAGGTAGCTTTCTCTGCATTGATCGCTATCTTCCATGACTTGATTATGGTACTTGGCGTATTTTCTTACTTCCAATTAGAAATTGATGCATCCTTCTTGGCAGCTATTCTTACTGTTGTAGGTTATTCCATGAACGAATCCGTCGTTATCTTCGACCGTGTTCGTGAAAATACGCATACTCATAAGCGTTCTGATACATTTGCAGATCTTGCAAATGCATCAATTACACAAAGTATTCACCGTAGTTTCTATACATTGGCGACAGTTATGTTTGCTTGTGTGTCCCTCTTCTTATTTGGTGGAGATACGACTAAGAACTTTGCTCTTTGTATGATTATCGGTTTTGCTAGTGGTGCGTACTCTTCTATCTGCGTAGCTACATCCTTATGGGTTATGTGGAAGAGCCGTAATAAAAACGACGTACGTAATCAACAATAAAATTTAAACTACATTTACTATACTAATAGTACATGTATAAGGGCCTCTCTAGATGGAAATTTAGAGAGGCTTTCTATTTATGTTAAAAGTAGTCATATACATATATATTTTTGAAAGGAGTAGTATAAAGCTTGAAAAGTATAAAGACTATATAAGTGTTTAAAAATATAAAGTCTTAATAACTGTAAAAAATAGCAATAGGGGATAGCCATAGTAGCTGTATAGAATAGCTATGGTAAAAATTAAATGAAAAAAGAATCGAAAAAATAGGTGTTGTACAATTTTAAACCTAAAATTACGAGAAATTAAAAGATACTTATAATTAAGGTTTGTGAAAAAAGAATGAAAATACAAAAACGACTTATTTATGTGTTGACGATAATTAAATATGTGCTATACTTATACAAGTCATTAGGACACAGGCTAAACGACAAGCTACAAAGAATCTAAAAAAGTTTTGAAAAAGTGCTTGACGGAATGAGCTGAACTTGATAAAATAATCAAGTCGCCAGTTGATGAAATATTTCTGAAGAAATTAGTGGAGACTGGCACAGATCTTTGAAAACTGAACAATGATAGGTAATCAATCAAAACGATTGAACATATGCCAGAGTGCGGGTTTTGACACAGTCAAAACCAACCATAATTC
>NZ_CALLVP010000109.1 GCF_938010505.1 uncultured Veillonella sp.
ATATCTCACGAAAATACCCCCTTTACTGGTTGTCCAGTAAAGGGGGTACATATCAAACAGGGGCCTTTCCTTATTCACCAGCACTAACTAGTGCTTGTGTATATGGATGTACCGCTTCTTTGAGTCGTTTTGATTCGATGGTTTCTACGATTTGTCCGTCTTTCATGACGATGATTCGATCTGTTACGGCTTGTAATAGGCCGATGTCATGACTGACGAACACATATCCAAAGGGTTGTTCCGTATGTAGTTTTTGTAATAGGTCTAGCACTAGCTTTTGGTTTACCGCATCAAGGGCTGATGTAGGTTCGTCAAAGAGTACTAGTTTTGGATTCATCAGCATAATCCGTGCCAATACGACACGTTGCAGTTGACCACCGCTGACTTCGTGAAGGTATTTATGAACTGTATTTTCCGGTAAGTCTACCCGTTGCATCCATTTACGGATATCGTCCTTTGCTGCCTCCACATCCATAAGACCATAGTTAATATACGGCTCTAAGAGAAATGCTTCTAAGTTCATCCTTGGAGGAATCACCGCCAAGGGATTTTGAAACATCATCTGCATGGAACGATATATTTCTGTATGGTTTTGAATGGATGTTACGTCTTCACCAAAGAGCCACAGACTCCCAGAGGTAGGCTTTTCTAATAATGCAATCAGCCTAAGCAGCGTACTTTTACCAGAACCACTACCACCTGCAATGCCTACTCGTTCATTGGAAGCCACGGAAAAGGATACGTTATCAACGGCGCGGACCGTATGATTGTGGTTCGTATATTGTTTACAGATTTTCTCGAGTTGAATCATACTACACCACTTTCATTACGGAATCTAACAAGATGCGAGTATACTCATCCTTTGGATGCGACATGACATCTTCGGTGGAGCCCACTTCAACGAGTTGCCCCTTATTCATAACCCCAATGCTATTGGCAATGCGAGCAGCCGCCTTGATATTATGGGTTACGATAATCACCGTTGCCCCAAGAGCCTGTGTTACCTCTTTCATAAGGTCCAATACAGAAGCTTGCACAAGCATATCTAAGGCACTAGTCGGTTCGTCGGCAAATACGATACTCGGCTTCAAGATGAGGCTTAAGGCTATTGCTAACCGTTGTTGCATACCACCGCTCAACTGAAACGGATAGGACTGCAAGATACGCGCTCCGTCGGTTAAGTGAACAAGATTAAGCATATCTATAACACGGCTTACATCATAGCTTTCACCATGGGCACGGAATAAATCTTTGAAGTGATTTTCTACGGTTCGATTTGGGTTTAGATAGGCGCTGGGATTTTGAAAGATCATGGAAATCTTCGTACCCCGCAATTGTCGCCAATCACCATCACTCAATGTAGAAACATCGGTGCCGTTTAGCAAAATTTGGCCGCTAATGTTAGCTTGTTTCAACATGCCAAAGGCGGCACGAACTAACGTAGATTTACCAGAGCCACTTTCACCAACGATGGCAAAGACCTCACCATTGGGCACGGAGAAGGATACATCGCGCACCGCTTGCTCCGCACCGTATGAAATTGTAACCTTATCAAATACGATACAATCAGATTTATTCAATAGTAGAATCCTTTGTTAATAAATAGTAGTCGATTGGATGTACTGGTACATTTTTAACTTTTGTAGTAGATACAACCGTTGCACTTGGATACAACAAATAAATATCTGCTACGTCATCAACTAAGATTTGTTGTGCTTGTTTAGCAATATTAGAGCGTTCGTTTTGATCAAATGTTACAGACAATTGGTCGATTAACGCATCTACTTGAGGGTTAGAGTAGCCACCAACATTTGCTTTCGCACCAGTTTTGTAGAACAAGCTGAGGAACCAATAAGGATCATTTGTAGACATAGTCACTACATTGCGTTCTACTAAATCAAAACCATCTGTACCAAGTGTATCTACTTCATCAGGGCTTTGTAGTTTTTTAAGAGTTACAGCAATACCTGCTTTTTTCAATTCTTGTTGAATTTCTTCGTATAAGCTTGTATCTTTCCCCCAAATAGCAATAGTAACAGCTAATTCCTTACCGTCTTTTGCGTACATGCCGTTTGCATTCTTAGCATAGCCAGCTTGAGTCAAGATTTGGTCAGCTTTCGCCACATCTGTCATCGGTTTATTAGCAATCGCATCATAGCCTAAGTTGGCAGATGGCGGGAATGGTGCCGCACCTGGTGTGGAACCGTTACCAATAATTTTTGCCATGGAGTCATAGTTAATGATATGAGCAATAGCAGAACGCACCGCTTTATCATGCAATGGAGATACTTCTGTGTGGTTTACTTTCAGCATCAATACACGAACGCCTGCGATATCTTGAATATTGAAACCGTCTTTGAACAAGCTGCGGTTAGCAGAGTCCACTTTTTGAATCACGTCTACGTCTTTAGATTGTAACGCCATAGCGCGTTTATTGTTGTCTTCGATGTCTTTTACAGTTACGGAATCAAGACCTGGTTTGCCGCCCCAGTAATCTGCGAAGGCAGCGAGTTCGATTGTTTCACCTTTTGTGAAAGCAGTGATTTTATAAGGACCTGTAAGAACTGGTTTAGATGCTACATCTTTAAGATCTGCAGTATCCATGATAACAAAAGCAGGTTCAGTCAAGCTAGATAACAAGGAACCATTAGGCTCTGTAGTCTTAATAATCAAGTTTTGACCATCTACTGTGATGGACTCGATTTTAACTGCTTTAGCGGAACGAGCACTTTGTTTCATCGTATACTCGATGGACTCTTTTACCTTTTGAGGCGTCATCGGAGTACCATTGTGGAATTTAACGTTTTCACGGATGTGGAATTTCCATGTTGTAGGGTCTACATTTTCCCAAGAATCTGCCAATTGTGGGGCAAATTTCATATCCGGTGTTACAACGGCTAAGTTTTCACCTGCACCGATACGAGTCAATGTCCACGCATCCCATTCGTGAGTTGGGTCTAATGTTTCACCAAACCAATACAAACCAACATTCATATGCTTCCCTTGTTTGCTGTCTTTAGCAGTATCATTACCACAGCCGGCCAAGAGAGCTACCATGCATAGCATGGACAAACATGCTAACAACCAACGTTTCATAATATCTCCTTTAGAATATATCGCCTCGTTGAGGCTTTCACCATAAAAAATCTATACACAGTACGGTTAACGAGATACATCGAGGGCATCGCGCAACGCATCACCAATATAGTTAAATAAAACAACAGTAATAAAAATAGCGAGCCCCGGGTAAATTAGCAGCCACGGCGCCGTTTGTAGAAAATCTCGGGAGCTCAATAAGATAGCGCCCCACTCCGGATCCGGCGGTTGTACACCGATGCCGATGAGCGAAAAACTGGCTACCAAAATGATGGCATCCCCTAGATGTTGAATAATAACGATCACCAACGGTGGCAATACATTCGGCAGAATATAGCGCCACAAAATTCGTAGATTTGAAGCGCCCGACATGCGAGCAAAGGTAATATACTCTGCGTGGCGTTCAATCTGTACGAGGCCCCTCGTGATACGGGCATATTCCGCCCATTTCGTAATGCACAAGGAAATGATTACATTCGTTATGCTAGGACCCATGATACCGATGAAAGCAATAGCTATAACCATATTCGGGAAGCCAAGTACTAAATCGATTAAACGAGATAACCAACGGTCAATACGAGGTGTAGAGAACCCTGCTAATCCACCAATAGCGATGCCAATGGCCCCACTAATACCAATGATGGTGAAAGCAATCCCTAAAGAGGCTTTACCACCGTACAGAATACGAGACCACACATCACGACCGAGTTGGTCAGTACCTAATAGATGGGTACTACTAATGTCTTGTAAGCGGTCCGCGATACTCGTCGTTTCAGGATCAAAGGGTGCTATATAGGGAGCGCATAAGAAAAATACAATCCACAGAGCTGCTAATACCAACATAGCGTATAAAGTATAGGGCGTTTGTCTATTCATAAGAGCCTCCTTTTATGGCGGCTCTTCGCTTCGGATTCAGCCAAACACTCAATACATCAATGATGATATTAATCACGATGAACACCAAGGTAATCCAGATGATATAACCTTGCATCAATACATAATCGCGAGCCATAATGCCCTGCACCATCATATAACCAATACCTTTTATGGAGAATACCGTTTCAATAACGGCAGATCCACCTAGCATAGCACCCATAGTTACTCCCATCATAGGCAGCAATATAAGACCTACATGAGGGAATATATAACGGGTGTAGACCATCCATTCTGGCAAGCCCAATGCTCGCGCCCCCTGTACAAAGGGCTGTCGCGACACTTCTAAAATAGCATTGCGCAATCGACGAATGTAGAGACCACATATCCATAAAGCAAGGGTTACTGCGGGCAGAACATAGGCAGAAAAGCCATTGGTATTCGTTACCGACACTAGCTGTAATTTAACACCGAATAAGTACAGTAATAATAAACCGACCCAGAACCCAGGGATTGCTAACGCTAAGAATGTAACGAGACGAACCCCATGATCAATCCATGAGTCTTGATACTTTGCAGATAGCATACCGAGCGGTATGGTCACCACTATCCCCATAACAAGAGATAAGGATACGAGCCCTAAGGTATTAGGTAAGGCGCCACCAAGAATGGTCGCTACTGGTAAAGCGTACAGAATGGACTCACCAAAGTCCCCTTGTACAATTTGACCTAACCAACGTAAGTATTGCTGCCACCAAGGATCATTGAGCCCCAACTGCTCTCGTATCTGTGTAACTACAACTGGATCTGGTGTAGCTCCTAGAAGATTAAACTTCATTGACACGGGATCAATAGGAGATAGTTTTATCAATACAAATGTACCGATGGTAACAACCAATAAAATACCTACAATACCTGCCAAACGCTGTAGTATTAATCGATACAATACATCACCTGCCTTCTTCATCAAATAATAACCATATTATATTATATTATATTATATTATATTATAACAATAATTCTCATTTTTAGATATACCCCTATGTATATATTAGAATGATTCTCATTATTAAATTTTAGCATATATACTAAAACGGCCCCTCATACGAGGAGCCGTTCTATATAAAACCCTTACAGTGTCCATGCGAGTGCTTCACTACAGCTCGCATGCCTATCCCATTAGGCCTGGACTTTTATATTATTTTGTATGTTGTTTTGGGGCTACCGTATTAGCAACGATTGCTTTAGCCATGTCACGAGTTACAGGGCGTTCGAAGTACATCCCATGAGTTTGTCCGTCTTTTGTCCAACCTATGAGATATACCATTTTATTACCGCCTTTGAAAACAACCTTTGTGCCGTTTACTTTTTCATTAGCTGTTACACGAAAATCGTTATAATCGCCGCTGATATCTTCTTTTATTTCATTGGCTATGCGATGGACGATGCGTTTGCCTGCCGCTTGATTACGAGTAGCATCTTCACCAGCTTGGTAAACATAAACCACTTGCAATACATCCTTATCAATAGTACTTACAGACTCAATGTTGTAACCCACAGGTAATACCTTAGGCATTTGAGGTGTAATGTTCATATATTTAGCCGCTTCATCTACAGTAGCAAACTCATGAAATGGACTTGGCATACCAACCATTGGCGCTTCTTGTTGAGCTACCACAGATTTAGGTTGATCTGATTTTACATCAAGAGTACCTTGAGCACCAACAACAGTATAAGAACCTACACATGCACAGGCAACTACCATCAAGACCAATTTTTTAACCATGGGTATAATCTCCCTTCGCTCAACACGAAAATTATTAAAAACACATTTATTTTGTATGTGATTTTTCCTCAACAATATTACGAATTATAGCCGTCGCCATATCTCGCGTAACGGGATGCTGAAACTCTAAAGAGTGATTCTGCCCATCTTTCATCCACGATACAAGATAGACCTTGTTTTTATCACCTTTGAAAGTAACCTTTGTACCATCTACACTTTCAGTTTCTATAACCTTATGAATCTTGTGGTCACCGCTAATATCACCAGTTAACTTAGATGTTCGATATATAATAAGTGCGCCTCCAGCTTTGTTATAATATGGTTTCGCACTAGGTTCATACACATAAACAACTTGTAATATATCTTTCTCTATAGTTATTACAGATTGAATATTGAAACCTACAGGTAACAACTTTGGCATCTGCGGTTTTATATTTATATAGTCCGCTGCTTGTTGAACTGTAGTAAACACATGTACCGGACTCGGCATAATAACATTTGGTTCTGCCGCTTCAACTGATATGCCACCAATCACAGGCATAGACTCGCCTTTATTAGCCGGCGCTTCGGCACTAACAATGTTATATAAACCAATAGATGCACATACTAAAGAAGCTACTAGTAATATCTTTATCTTTGTTGTCATAACAACAATCTCCGAAAATAAGTTTCGTAAAATTATATTTATCAAAACTTTGCTATCAATTATATACTAAATGATATAAAATTTCAAATAACTATTTCTTATGCACCATAAACCCAGCTGCTTGTTGGTTAGCCATTATTGTGACATCAGAAATTTGCAAGCGTTTAGGTTGGTTTGTTACGTATAGCACAACGTCCGCCACATCCTCAGGTTGAATGGCATCGATGCCGGCGTAGACGGCTTTAGCTTTTTCCGCATCACCGTGAAAGCGCACTTCACTAAACGGAGTCTCTACGATGCCCGGTTGAATGGTTGTGACCTTAATATCCGTAGCAATCGTATCCATGCGAATACCATCACTCAAGGTCTTAACGGCCGCCTTTGTAGCACAGTAAACAGCACCACCTGGATATGCGTATATACCAGCAGTAGAACCCATATTCACAATATGGCCTGCGTTTTTATCAATCATATAAGGTAGTACAGCCTTTGTTACATATAAAAGGCCTTTCACATTCGTATCAATCATAGTCACCGCATCATCAACGGCACTATCTTGGAAAGGATCTAAACCTTGCGCAAGACCCGCATTATTTACGAGCACATCGACGCCACCAAAAGCCTCGATAGCAGCAGGAATCTTGCTTTCCACATCCTCGCGACTACGCACATCAAGAACTAACGTCTCAACACGCACGCCATATTCTTTAGACAAACGAGCCTGTACCTCGTCGAGCAACTCCGCACGACGACCAGAAATCAACACATTATCGCCATGCTTAGCATAAGCCTCAGCAATACAAAGACCAATACCAGACGTTGCACCAGTAACAAAAACATTACGAGCCATAAGAACCTCCTTATCAATCCGAACTATATGTATAGCCTAATTATACCACTTTAATACGTAATGGACTCTAGTCCATTCCCCTATACTAATAAAAATGATACATTGGCGCAGATGACATTTAATCCAATAGTATTTAATACGATAATATTTGAGCTCTACAACAGTAAGAAAATAAATAGGGATACCTATTCGAAGCCGCCTTGGGCGCTACGCGTACTGTCCTTTCCCGTTCTCCTAGAATGATATGTTGGCGCAGATGGTATTTAAAAGGATACATAAAGTGGCATATGAGTTTAGGAATATGATAATAAAAAGAGGATACCCTTTCTGAAACCGACTTAGCTCGCTTTGGAGGCTTTCGGGAAGGGTATCCTCTTTCCTTATTGTATTACAATTCTAATGCCACTTTATGCACATCTTTTATTTCAAATGTGCCAACATATCATTTAACACTTCCATGCAATCCCCCACTATCCCATAGTTAGCGTGTTGGAAGATTTCTGCATTTGGATCGTTATTGATAGCCACGATTGTGTCAGCACCAGAGATACCGCTCACGTGTTGAATAGCACCGGAGATACCGAATGCCAAGTATAGTTTAGGACTTACAGTTTTACCTGTTTGGCCTACTTGGTATGGCAATTCAATCCAGCCCTTTTCTACAAGGGGACGTGTAGCACCTACAACGCCGCCGATAGCATCGGCAAGTTCGTAGAGCTTATCGAAGTTTTCTTTGGAACCCATGCCGCGACCACCGGCTACGATGATATCCGCTTCTTGGATGTTGTAACCATCTTTGCTGAACGGAATGAAGTCAAGACGTTTCATGCGAATATCTTCAGGTTTAAGGTCGAATTGTTCAATTTGAATGCGACCCCAGCTGTCTGCAATGCGTTCTGGCTTTTTAAATACATTAGGACGGACAGAGCCCATTTGTGGACGATGATTTGGAGAAATAATTTCAGCTAAAATATTGCCACCCAAGGCAGGACGCGTCCATTCTACAAGGCCTTCTGTAGTATCTACAGTCAAGATAGTACAGTCAGCTACTACACCGTTTTGCATGCGACCAGACATACGAGGTGCAAGGTCTCGACCATTGTTCGTAGCGCCAATCAAAAGGATATTAGGCTTATGGTCTTCAAAGAAATCTGTCAAAACCTTTGTATAGCCGTCTGTTGTATAGTATTTCAAAAGAGGGCTTTCAAAAACGTGAACAATATCGGCACCATGTGCCACAAGTTCCTCCGCCTCGGATTGAACATTCTCACCAAGAAGCATAACTTGAACGAGTTGGCCCAATTCCTTAGCAATTCGACGAGCTTGACCGATAAGTTCGTACGTAACCGGATGCACTACGTCATCGATGGTATCGGCTACGACAAAGACATCTCTATATTCATCAAAATTTGTCACTCCCATTATCGATCACCTCCTTTGGAACCTTCTTCACCTTTAACGGCCGCTAAAGCCTTAAACTCACTAGAGGATACACTTTCAACAGTGGCAGCCCGCTGCACAGGATCTTTTACATCCACGCCCTCATCGTTGTTATCTACAGGCTCATCCACAGGTTCTTCGCTCGGCACCAACAGATGAGAGAACTTTTCCGGCTTGATATTATAGGCCAATTCAAGAACCTTTTTAGCCCCTTCTTCCACGGATGAAAGCATTTCCACCTTGCCCCGAAGCGGTGGTTGATATACCTTACGAACGCGCGTAGGAGAGCCATTGAGACCAATACGACTTTCATCAATATACGGCATATCTCGCAATGTAATATGGGAAATTTCATAACGTTTCGCGTAAATAGAGCTCCAGAGACCTGGTTGACGAGGCTCATTGAGTTCAGCCGTAGCTGTTACCAATAGTGGTAATGGAGCCTCAATCACTTCATAACCATTTTCATGCTCTCGTTTTACAATCGCCTTTTGAGCCGCCTGATCTACGGTTAACTCACAAGCATAGGTAGCTTGCGCCATGCCTAGTTCCTCCGCAATTTGAGGACCTACTTGTGCAGTATCGCCATCGATAGCCTGTTTACCGCAGAAAATGATTTCAAATTGACGGTTCATTGTCTTTTGAATATGACGAATGGCAGATGCAATAGTGTAGCTTGTAGCCAATGTATCAGCGCCACCGAAAGCACGGTCTGTAACAAGTACCGCATCATCAGCGCCGAGAGATAAACACTCGCGAAGAGCATCCTCAGCTTGAGGAGGACCCATCGCCAATACCGTTACACGGCTACCTTCATATTGGTCTTTTACCGCAAGAGCCGCCTCTAACGCATGCATATCGTCAGGGTTTACAATACTAGGCAAGCCTGTGCGGATGAGATTATTCGTTTCCGGATCCAGTTTAATCTCAGATGTATCTGGAACCTGTTTGACACATACTAATAACTCCATACACTCACCCCTGTCTAAATTCTACGCCCTTAGCGTTACGCGGATATTTCCAAGTTTTTACGATCGTTTCGCCACAGAGAACACGGCAAGTACCGCACTCTAAACACCCAGCGAAGTCAAAGGCTAAATCGCCATTTTCTTGTAATGTATATAGACCAGCAGGACAACCGTTTACGAGTTTCATTTTCTCTTCGCGGCTGAAGCCAGCGCCATCCACAAGGATATGAGGAGACGTTTCATCTACATAATATTTATTGGCGCCCAAGCGCTCTTCTAATTTCATAGGGAACGCACCCCTTTCAATGCATCACGAATCAAGGTTACAAGGCCAACGTCACCAACGCGACCCATTAATTTTTTCAACATAGGAACAGCACCGTCACCGTTTACAGTGAAGACATCGTGCATCACATTATTCACGAGAGCTGGATATTCCTTGAATATACGAGGATTGGATGCAAGGAACTCAGGCATGTTTTTATACAATTTCAAGTCTTTATGCAACCAAGAATTTTTAATTTGACGTTCATATAGACTAGCAACGCGTTCCATATTTTCGTCGCGCAATGCTACGTTAACTGCATCAGCTGCACACATGCCGGATTCGATAGCAAGATCCATCCCACGAATAGTGTAACCAAGGTTCATACACATACGCGCTGCATCACCGACGATAAGATAACCATTGCCGCCCAATTGTGGCATTGCTTTATAACCACCTTCAGGTACGAGATGAGCACTATGTTCTTTCAATTGACCATTTTTCAACAATGGTGCAATTCTTGGATGACTTGTGAAAGCTGAAAGCATTTCGTCTACAGACTTATTAGCTTTACCGATATCTTCAAGACCTACAACCATACCTACGGAAAGGCTTTCTTTATTAGTATAAATAAAACCACCGCCCAATAAGCCGTCAGTCATATCGCCCAATGTAAGCCATGCCATACCTTCGTCACCGGATAGCATGAGGCGATTTTCGAGCTCCTCTTTTTTAAGCTTATATACTTCTTTAACGCCTACAGCCATTGTTTTTGGATCTGTAGGGCCTGTAAGACCAGCTTTTTCCAATAGTAATGTATTAGAACCTTCTGCGATGATAACGAGTTTAGCGTAAACTTCGTCATCGTGACAGCGAACGCCTACAACGCGGCGATTCTTGCCTTCCCCTTCAGTAATGAGGTCTGTTACTTGTACATTAGATACGAGAAGCGCACCTTTTTTCTCAGCCTCACCTGCGAGCCATTTATCAAATTTAGCGCGCAATACTACGTAGGATTCCTCATTAGGTTTCCCATCTTGATTACTATACTCAATAGTAGTCATTTCATTGCCAGTGCCAATAGAAATACGCTCTTTTGTCACTTTACGTTCCAATGGTGCCCGTTCTCTAAAGTCCGGTACAAGACGTTCTAAAGAATGTGTGTAGATACGTCCACCCATCATATTTTTAGCGCCTGGTGCGGTGCCACGTTCGATGAGCAAAACTTTTGCCCGCTGTTCTGCGAGGCGCAATGCCGCCGCAGAGCCCGCTGGACCTGCACCAACGACGATGACATCAAATGTTTCATTACGATCAATTGCCATATACTCAGCTCCTTTAAATGAAAGCTTAACTTACATAAGTTCATACAGTATATATATATATTCTCTATGAAGAACCAAAATACCTTTAATAAATTGACAAAAAAAATAAATATATTCTATATTTTACGAAATTATGCTATTTAACACTCTATAGGATGTATATATAATCATTATAAGCTCATACTATTGCATACTTAGATTTTTAATTAAGCGCAATAAAATTCATCAATTCGTGAAATTTATAAGTTTTTTGTAGCTTTCACAGTGAAAGTAGCGTATGATAAAAGTAGCAAAAACCCTATACGGAGCAAGACGCGTATAATACGACCGCATAATGCAAGTCCACGGTCAAGGTTAGGAACTCGTAATTTTTTTGAATTAAGAGGAGGCCCTATGGACCCGTTAAAAATCTTGAAAGCATTATCAAATCCGCATCGGTTAGATATTATATTGTGGCTAAAACACCCAGAGAAAGAATTCGGTGTACAAGTACACTCTAACACTCTTATCGATTTCCCTCATAGTGTGAGCGTTAAGAGTATCCAAAAGCGCTGCGGTGTATCGCAATCTTCTATTTCTACATTTATGAGCATCTTAGAGAATGCTGAACTTGTGGAATCGCGCAAAATTGACCAATATACCTATTTCCGTCGCAACGAAAAGGTTATTCACGAATTTGGCGAATGGTATAACAAAGAAGTATCCATCCAGTCTGATCACATCGACAAACTATTAGAAACGGTCATCTTAGGAGACACTTCATACCCGGCAACTGAGGAGAACTCAATGCCTAGCGAGCAACTCGCAGTCGAAATACGTACTAAGGGACCACATCATGATGAAGAAAGTAAATAAAAGCCTTTCCCTACTTACCATATCTAGGGAAAAACGAAAAGAGTTATAATATTCAAAATTATAGCTCTTTTTTATGTGATACTATACCACTTATAGTATATATACAACTCATAACTTAAAAAGAGTGCCTTCCCATTTGGGAGGGCACTCTTTACTTTTATACATTTCGTTGTGCTTCGTAAGCTCTAAATAATTTAGATAATAATTCAGGAGCCAAGCGCAATAAATCTGGGTTTTCACAGAAAGATACACGCAACTGTGTTTTACCAGGGTTATCATTACCGTTTTTACCGCTATAGAAGCCATTGAGCGGTGCCATGAGAAGTGTATATTCCTTGCCATCATCAAGGCTTACTGCACCATGTTCGGCACACCAAGAAGCAAATTCTACACCATCAAAGCCAGGTTTTGCAACCTTTCTCACGTCGATTACAAAGTAAATAGATGCTTCAGGGCGAGACACGATAAAGTCCGGTTCTGCCTCTTTAAAACCTTTGTGGAGTTCAAAGATCATTTGACGATAGTAGTCGCGTTGTTGCTCATACCAGTTGTGCAATTGCGCGTAGGACTCATGTTTCAATGCGCCAAAAATATATTGGCCCAAAGTATTAGCGCTGAGGTTTGCCGTATATTCCGCAACGGATTTTTCATAGCACAATTTATTATCTGTAATGATAGCTCCAATGCGAAGTCCGCACGCATTCCAAACCTTGCTAGCCGTTTCAAGGCTGATACGGCGGCCTTCGATGCCAGGCACATCTTTATCGGTTAAGGCCCAAATACTAGATGTTTCTTTCCCTTTTTCATAAGCCAATTCACGGTACGCTTCATCAGAGATGATCCACAAATTATGTTTAACGCACAATTTAGTATATTCAATGAGCGTTTCTTTGCTAAACAGTTGACCAGTCGGATTGTCGTAAGGAATGATGAGCAACGCCCCCGGTTTTGTCTCGATAATGCGCTTCTCTACAGTCTCCACAGACGGCAATTCAAACTCACCATTTTCATTGAGCTCCCGTTCAACAGTAACCGTTTTACGACCAATGCGAAGACCTACTGCGTCATAGTTTGTATAAGAAGGGTTGAACATCAATAGAGGACGTTCCTCTTCGCCTGCACCACCACATACGCCAAGCATGATGATTTCCATCGCCATGGATGCCCCATCTGTTACGAGCACATCGAGGCCTGTTGTATCAAAGCCTTGGCTGCGCAAAATGTGGAGGAATGCTTCTCGACACTCATCAGTGCCCGTAGTTGGTACGTACGGCACAATGCCATTGTGGAACGGACTGTTTACACCGCCCAAATCAAACAACCTACGCTGCATGGCGGGATGCATAGGACGCATTACATTACCAATAGAACCATTCACCAAGATAGGCGGGTTCTTACGTTCCAAGAATTTAATTTGTCCTAGGCGAATGCCAGACGGCTTACGAGCCATCATATATGGCGATAATTCTGGTTGTTTCATTTCGATCCAACTCCTCTAAAAATCAACCTTCTCCATTGGAAGGTTTTGATAACTGTGAAAGTACCAAAACACTTACTATACAAGTAAATATATAGGTTCATCACAAAACAAAAAATACGAATATATAGATATAGATAGATACATAATATTATAGAGCTTTTACTATAGAAAATCTATAGTTTTATAACATATACTTATTTACCTATACTTAATTTATCGGTTATTGAAAATAACTCTCATGGTACTTAGTGCGGTCTCAATATACCATCAAAAACTATAATAAAAATGAAAGAGCCCCACGAGAGGCTCTTTCACCATGATATAGATTACATTTTGAAGCTATACAAACAACTACGACGTAATTATCAATTATTAGTATAGCTTTATAATCGAACCATTGCAGTAGTTATATCTATTAGATAGTCACTTCTACACCTAGACGGAAGTTGCGACCTTGACCTGGCCACCAGTCACCAGGGTTGCCCCAACGAACGCTAGATTGTTCCGCATAGTATGTATCAAAGATATTGTTGATACGACCAAATACAGTAACATTTTCGCGTACACGATAGTTAGCGCTGATATCAGCCAACCAGTATGTTTTACGTGGGAATACATTATCTGCTGTACCAGGACGATTGATAATACCACGAATATCCAAATGAGCATCCCATTTAGCATCGTTGTAATCAAGGCCTGCGTTAACAGCATGTTTTGGTACATATCCATCACGGTTTGCTTTGCGAGTTGGTGTTGCATCGATATGAGTATACGTATAGCCAAGACGTGCGGACAAGTGATTAGTCAATTGTTTACGCACATCCGCATTGATGCCACGAGCTTTTTCAGTGTCAAAATTGTGATATTGACCTGTGAAATTTGCCGGATCAGTCATAACCCAACCGATTTTATCCTTCGTACTACGGCTGAAGAAGCTAAGATTACTATTCCATGTTTTACCGAATTTGTGGTGTACACCTAAATCAAATTCATGACCTGTTTCCGGTTTCAAATTGCGGTTGCCATTGAAACCATCAAATAATTGGTATGGTGTAGGTGCCAAGAAGTACTCTTTATACGCAGCATACACATTTGTCTTCTCATTTACATCATAGCCGAAGCTGATGGATGGAGATGTATGAGTACCGAAAGAGGAATGGTGGTCAACGCGGATACCAGGCGTTACAGTCCACTTAGGAGCAAATTTCCATTCATCTTGAATAAAGTAAGATGCGTTCGTAAGCTTCACGCCGCCCATGTTAACCACTTTATCTTGACGCCAGTCAAAGCCGCCTACTACAGTATGGTCTTTTGCTTTATACGTAACTTGATCACCAATACCACGAGTCTTCACATCCGTTAAGTACCCATCATATGTTGTTTTATAATGATTGTTCATCAAGTATAATTGATAACTCCAACGATTGCTGATTTTGTTGTTCCAAATCGCGCGTAAGGAGTCATTTGCTTCATTACCATAACGAATGTGATTGAGAGCACCCAAATGGTCGGAGTACATTACATCACCACGATATGTGTCGTAAGATATTTTTACATCGTTCTTATCATTGATTGTATTGCCCACCATGAAGGATGCAGTATGGCTGTTGCCATGTTGAGGAACGCGCACGCCATGACCATCTTTGTAAGAACCAATGATATCTTTTTGTACGCCTACACGCCAGTACCAATCTTTTTTGCTACCTTCGTTTGTAATAGCGTATTGTTCTAAATCATTGCTGCCGCCCATGACACGAAGTTTAGTTTGTACCCCTTGCTCAGGTTTTGCAGTGATTACGTTTACTACACCACCTATGGCACCGGAACCATACAATGTAGAGCCTGCACCACGTTGAACTTCAATGCGGTCAATGCTAGACATATCTTTCAAAATAGTCATCGGCGGATTCACCCCTGCTGCGCCCATATTGATGCCGTCTACTAAATACAATACTTGGTCAGACCCATTGATGCGGAATGCATTGGCGTTCGTGTAACCTACGCCACCACCGTACGTATTAATATCTACGCCCGGTACGATGTTCAAGGCTTCATTCATATTCGTAGCATGGCGCTCACGAATATCGTCACCTGTTACTACGCCTACACTAGCTGGCACTTCTGAAAGCTGTTGTTCACTACGAGTTGCGGTAACAACAATGGTATGCGCTTCTTTCGCATCATCAGCTTTAACAGCTAATACATTAGGAGCACTCAAAGTGCTACCAAATACGAGGGCTAACCCTACGTATAGGGATAATCGTTGCATTCTTGATACTTTCATAAAAACCTCCACTCACATTAATTCACATACTATATATATATTGTGCCATAGAAACCATTGCACGTGTCATAAATTGGGAATAACTCATGACCTGCGATGAATCTACGAGGAACACACGGCGATTGGCGATGGCCTTAACACCTTGCAAAGCAGGATCAGAATAGAGCTGCTCTGCCGTTGCCGGTGTAGTACCATCCGAAGTATAGGCCACCGACGGGATGATAATAATGTCCGGATTTGCTTTAATTAAATCCTCTCGCGTTCCATTATCAAAAGGTCCTAAGCCTAATTGAGCAGCCGCATTGGTGACTTTCAAATATTTAGTCATATCATCAAAGGTTGACCCCTTGCCGCCGGTTAAACCAAATTGCGTATAAAATGCCACTACAGGTCGTTCATCGGTATGTTTATTTGCTAGTTCTTCTATAGTTTTCAGATCTGCATCCATACTAGCAATCATCTTTTCATCCGATGCATGTAAAAGACCTGCAATTTCATGGATAACAGCCTTTGCCTCTTCTACCGTAGTAGGCGTCTTGTAAACGTAAACAGGAATTTGCATATTTCGCATTTCCCCAATCGCATCTGGAGACATCCAGTTTGGAACTAACACTAAATCAGGTTGTACAGACAACATGGATTCAGCAGTTGCTTTCACATGTTTCTCAACCTTGGCAGACTCGTCAGGCACATTGTTAGGCACCGTGCCAACAGCTGCCACTCGGCTCGGATCAACCAAAGATAACACAATATCCTCTGTGCTCGCAGCGATGGGAACGATGCGCTTCGGCTCGTTAGGCACCGTAACGGCTACCCCTGCTCCATCTGTAACTTGATGTGTGGTGCCCGTAGTCCCTGTTTGCGTAGGACCACAGCCGACCACCAGAAGTACCATCATTAATATGGTACATATAATAGATATTCTTTGTTTCATATTAACGACCTTCTATAACACCTTCCATTGAAATATATAGAGACTGCAATTCCTCGAGCATATCTGGAGCTGCATCCCAATAACCACGTTGAGCAGCTTCTAACAAAATTTCTGCAATGCGCTGTAAGGCCCAAGGGTTTACATTGCGCATCCAGTCTTGCACCACTTTGTCTAAGGCATATTTGTTAGCATACCCCTCATAAACCCAGTCAGGCACCACATCACTGGTAACATCCCAGCCAAAACTATGAGAAACCACATTAGACATATCCGATGCCCCTTTGTAGCCATGGTTCATCATGGCCTGAATGAATTTCGGATTCTGCGTTTCCCCTTGTACAACGCGACGAAACTCATCCGATAAGGACCGCATCACGACGCGGCTGCGATCTGTACTATCCCCCACATAGGCACGAGGGGCACTACCTTTTGCATTTCGCACCGCCGCAATAAGACCACCATGATAGCTATAGTAATCATCAGCACTCAAAATGTGCGTTTCCCGATTATCTTCGTTCTTAATGGTTACATCCATCGTAGTTAATCGCCGTTGGAATAGCCTCATATCCTGAGGAATGTCCTTATGCAGGTGAAAGCTACTCCACTTGCTGTAAACTTGTGCAATGTCGCTTAAGGACTCCCAGTTTTTCCCTTCAATCAGGGCACCCACACCCGTGCCATAGGCTTGTGGTGGGTCGCCAAAGATACGAAGGCGCGCCTTTTTAGTGGCTAGCATAGGATCTTCACCTTGTTCAACAAGCCAATCCACATCATCATGAATATGCTTTTTCACGTAGTTGTCTTCCAAGGACTCGTCTAATTCTGCCACCATTTCAACGGCCTTGTCGAGCCAACTAATGGCAGTAGGCATCATATCTCGAATAAGACCACTGATGCGGCCCATCACATCGATACGAGGGCGTTCTAATTCATCTAGCGGAATGACCTCGAGACCTGAAATACGACCGTTAGATTGCCATTTAGGACGAACCCCCAACAAATAGAGGAATTCACCTAAACACTGACCATGACTTCTAGAGTTGCTACTAGCCCATAAGATAATCCCTATCGTCTCGGGATAGCGCTGTTCATTTAAAATATAATCAGCCATAACTTGATCTGCAAGCTCTATACCTAATTGGTAGGCTATCTTTGTAGGCAAGGCTCTTTCATCTAAACCATAAAAGTTACGACCCGTAGGTAATACATCGACTTGACCACTCGATGGAGCTCCACCGGGGCCAGGTTCAACATAGGTTCCTTGTAACGCTTTAGAGATAGAGCTGAGCTCATTTTTGGTTTGACCTAATTTAGGTATATACTCACGAACTATGGCATCTACCAAAGGCTCTAAACTTTGAGGCGCCTTATAATCTGGTTTATGTATAATATTAGACACAAACGCTCGTAATTCCTGCCAAATTCTATCGATAATCACATTATTACGAATTCCGTCATCATTGATTTCGCCAGCATGTTGCTCTAGATACGACCAATCATACCCTAACTCAGCGGCTAGCGTATCAAGACCTGATGCAATATCCCCTTGAGGGGTCCGTATGATAGCAGTAATAAATTCTTCTAAATCTGTCCCCTCAGGGCCTTGACCCAAGATATGTAAACCATTGCGCATTTGCATATGCTTTAAGTCGCTTAGCTTTTCGTGAACTTCTGTAATTATATCGTCCACCAACATAGTAGGCCCCTTTTCTTCATCGATAAGGTGACAGGCCAGGGCCTTTTCGCGAATCACTTCGCCTATGTCTGCTACACTTTCAGGATGCTCCTGTTCAAAATGACTGTGCTCATCTAGTAAAGCTTCTAGCTCTTCAAATTCATCGTAGAGCCCCGCCGTCGTCATCGGTGGCGACAAGTGGCCCACTAAACAGGCTGAACTACGCCGTTTTGCTTGTATACCTTCCCCAATGATGGTTGTCCAGTACGGGTAAATATTTGGCAAACTAGAGATACCGATTTCAGGATAACAGCTAGCGCTGAGACCAGCCCCTTTCCCCGGTAACCATTCTAAGGAGCCATGTGTGCCTACATGAATAACCGCATCCGCTTCAAAGACATTCCGAACCCAGTGGTAGAACGCCAAGTATTGATGCGGTGGTGATAAGCAAGGATCGTGATAAATGGCGGATACATTCTCCCCAAAGCCTCGCGGCGGTTGTACCGTAATCCACAGATTACCATTTGAAAAACCTGGTATGATGACTTCATCATCGTAGACAAATACATCTCCTGGGGCCTCCCCCCAAGATGTAACCATAGCTTGTTGCGTATCTGCTGGCAGTGTTTCAAAGTATGCCTTGTAATCCTTACTGCTCAAGCGACCTTCAGCCGAAGCTAGTAACTCATCGGTAAGCATGGAGCGGTCGTTTGTCATGTGGGATGTAACAATGTCCATTAAATCTGCACTCGTATCAGGCACAGAATCTATCGTATAACCTTCCTCTTTCATCTGTTCTAATAATCGTAGCACCGACTCAGGCGTATCAAGGCCTGCTGCAGAACCAATATTAGAATTCTTAGGCGGATAGTTGTGTAAAATAATGGCTATCTTTCGCTCAGATACAGGAATATACCGCAACTTAGACCATTTAATAGCTCGCTGAACGACGGCCGCAATGCGCTCTTTCACAGGTAAATACACATAGTGACCACGCTCATCAAAGGTCTGACAAGCCACTACACCGCCTTGAATAACACCATCTAACTCAGGCTGTGATATGGATAAATTCACATCTAACGGCGTAACTCCTTGTGGATTCTCAGCCCAAGATTTCTCATCCATGTATATGGTATACCCTTGAACGATAGGTACGTCCTGTAATTTTAACTCCTCCAAGGTTTGAGCCCCTAAGGACTGGAAGGAGAATTTACAAGTGTTGATAAGCACGTCAAAGGGGAATACATCTTTCCCAAAAAGATGGTTCATGGACAATTTCATATTCGGAATGCCTACGCGAGGATTCGAACCGTATTGCCCATAAAAGATAATCGGATTGTACTGATGTTTATAAATTTCTTCAAATAAGGCCTGTTGATAATAAATATCCCCCATAATCCACTCGTCACGGTAAAAGTACACCGCGATAGACGGCCAATCAGGGTTCCCTTCGGCATCCATAAACTCATCATAGGACTCATAGATATTGCCTGCTCGCCCCATAATGGCTTGCCACGGAATTCGGTCAGGTTCTTCCCATTCAGAAATTGGTTTTGTACTGAAAGCACCGTTAATGAGTCTCACATAGTTCATGATGCCACTAGTACGACGATAACTTTCAAGACGAATCCGTTTATCCTCATCTATATTACGATACAGAATATCCGTTTTCTTAGGCTCTACCACATCGATCCAGTATTTTGGATGATGCGCATATAGCCATCGTTCAAGGCGTTCTAAGAATGGCGAGTCTAAGCCAACCCCCATGTTTGTTACGAGTACTACATCGGCAGCACGAAGGCGACTTTCAAAATCACCGTCCCAGAGAGGCGGCTTTTTCATATTGCAAATATCCACCTCGCCTTGTATCAATTCAGGGTAGGTAACAACGGCCTTTTCTATATATTGGATTTGTTTTCCTAAGTTAGAAATATACATGAGTCGACTCATGATCTACCTCCGAGACACTCGCAAAATACGATCTGCCGTAATAGTATCCATGGCATAATAACTGCCATTCATCAATTTACATAATTCCTTAGCCAATCCAAGTTTGATAAAGCCCGTTTCCGTATCGATAACGATACAATCTACAGGCAAAGTACCAAGGATACGAGCCCATTGCTTGGACTCCGCTACAGGGTCCTCAGAATCACCCGACGTAGCTCGACCATCGGTGATACATATAATCTGAATTCGTTCCGCCCGATGGGCACGTAACAATCTATCGCACAGGGTATAGGCCATCCGTAAACCGTGAGCTAACGGCGTTTTACCGCCTGTAGGCATAGAGGTTAACAATCGCTCTGCTCGCTCTACGCTGCGCGTAAAAGGCAATAACACCTCTGCCGACTCCTTGCGGAACGCAATGAGCCCTACCGAATCACGGTGGATATAGGAGTCTCGCAAGAGACTGAGAATAGCCGCTTTAGTGGCCTCCATACGATGACGCGCCGCCATAGATCCACTGGCATCTACCACGAAAAGCTGGTATGCACCAATGCGCTTTTCACGGGCTTTTCGGCGGTAATCCTGAGGTTTTATCACTATAGCTAATCCCTTACCGCCTTGATGCTTTAATTGCTGGGACTGAGTAGATAGTTTTTCTTGTTCCGTTTTAGTAGCAGCCCGCAATCGTTGGTAGGGTGCTGCTACACGCAATGTATCGACCAGCGCTAAGTCCTGTAGCGCATGTTCATCTTGGTAAGCTCGAATCATACGCCCTCTAGTGTCCTTTGTTTTGGTCATGAGGCGACGACCTGAGCCCTTGCGATACTGACGGTCTACTGTTTTAGAGGATTCTAGTTTCCATTGGAATAATTGGTTAGCTATACGGGCAACCGTATCGGGCAAACATAAAGAGGATAAGCGTTGTGAGTCGTCTCCACCTACATTCATAGCTTCGGAATCACAGGATTCCTTCTGTGTAGCATCTAAGTCGTTAGATTGATTAGAACCATGAGCTTCACTTGAATCGTCTTGCTGAGAAGATGCATCTTCTGCACTATTCATAGCAGAATGAGTGGCCCCATCATTAGCGTTTGAATCCTTAGGAGCTGCTTCATTCCCCATAGAATCATTTTGGTCCGCTTCATATTGTGCATCTTCATCAGCTTGGTCCGATGCATGTTCGGCCCTATTTTCTAGTTGATTTCTATCCGTTTTACTATTTCCATTCTCCCCTTGTGAAGGCTGTGATGTGGTTGTGTCATCACGCTTCATCCGATGAGGCAGTACATAAAGAGCGGCCCGCTCTGCATGAATGGGCTTACAGTAAGAAACCCCCTCAAGAAGAGCTAGTGATTTCATAACTTGAAGCAATATAAACTCTGCACCGTAACCTACAGTACGAGCTTGGAGTACATAGGAAATGGCTAATGAAATCATTGCATCAGGAACGGCAATAGATGAAATCCGCTTATGATCGATTAAGCTAACTACATCCTCAGGTGAGTTTGCTTTTATTGAAATTGGCGCAGTATCAGCGCAAGAAATTCCATCTCGAGTTTGTTGTAATACCGCTACCCTAGATTCCAATGAAGCTGGTTCCATAGATACGTGTACGTCTACGAGTTCCCATTCCACATCAGTTAAGGCTCTATCCTCATGGTTTATGGTCATAATCAGCAAGATGTGACGGCGTTTTGCCTCTGTTAATAAGGCATGACGCACTTCTGGGGATAGAACATGACCATCATCGATGAGCCAGCATCGCGTATTATCGTCATCTAATAGACTAGAGGACATAATCATCTTGCCTTGCTCGAGAGAGGCTTCAAAATCGATGCTTTCTTGAAGTTGTGAGCTATCTATATAAACCGGTATAACACGATAGGGAATATGCCATGTGTCGAGGCACTGACGAACCATAAAGCTTTTACCGACACCAGTCCCCCCAGAAATGACGATGCTATGTATCTGGTCGTTTACAAGGCCTATTTTGAGGGCCTCTTGTACAGATGTATCCATAGCTAGCCCTCGATTACCGCAGATACTGCTGTATCGATGCGGTCTTCGTCGTGACCTTGTTCTTCAAAAGGCAATCTCCGCATGCGATGTTTTAACGTCAATGTTGCAGCCACCTTAATATCGTCATCTATGATTTGTGAGCGACCGTGAAAGGCTGCATGAGCGCGAGCGGTGTGCATCATCGTAATATCTGGACGATGGCCATCAACGCCAACGCCGATACTAATGCTTGCTATCTTAAGCAAACTATCATCGGAGGGAATAATGGTTGGCAATAATTTGCGAGCTTGTAGCAAGCGCTCATGTAATGCTTGCTCCGATTCCTCATAAGACGCTATAAACGCTTCTGGAGCATCGCCAAATGCAAGACGTCGCTTAATCACCTCCATCCGCTGGGCTGGATCCTGTTCACCATAGACCATGACGGACAACCCAAAGCGATCTAATAGCTGAGGTCTTAGGTCCCCCTCTTCAGGGTTCATAGTTCCGACGAGGATGAAGCGTGATGGATGAGAATGGCTTACCCCTTCTCGCTCTACAGTGTTTACCCCCATAGCAGCCACATCTAGCAAAATATCTACAATATGGTCATCTAAAAGATTAACCTCATCTACATAGAGAATATTTTGATGTGCTGCGTGTAAAATCCCCGGTTCAAAAGCTTTTACACCCTCTTGCAAGGCCTTTTCTAAATTAATAGATCCTACAACGCGATCTTCCGTAGCATTTATAGGTAATTCTACTACGGTCATCGCATCAGCTCCTGTTTCCATCGAAGGTAACAGGCTTGGTAATGCACGTACAGCCGTAGACTTTGCAGTGCCCTTTTCGCCCTCAATTAACACACCGCCGATGGACGGATTGATAGCATTCAGCAAAAGGGCCAATTTCATTTCATCTTGACCAACAATAGCAGTAAATGGATATAACATAAGCCTAACCTCGCTAGGAATAGCAATACAAATATATCAAGATAAACAGGAAATTTACTGACCTATATATAGGCACCCATATATCTATTTCAGTTGAGGGTCAATTGACATCTCTCCACTAGTCTCCGTTTGTTTATAATCCTCAATATCCGTAGTTCCTTTTGGGAACACAAAGATACGTTGTTGTTTGAAATATGGATCGTCGTAAACTGCTGCAGACAAGTGGAAGGCAGCTTTTAAATTATCTGCAGTGAGCACATCTCGCGGCGTTCCTACACCAACGATGCGACCATCGCTTATCAAGACGAGCTTAGTGCAATATTTGGCAGCTAATTCTAAGTCATGAACGACGATTAAAATCGTTTTGCCTTCGTCACATAATCTGCGCCCCTCATGAAAGATATCGTCAGCATATACTAGATCGAGAGCAGCCGTCGGCTCATCTAGTAATAGGACCTCTGTTTGTTGTGCCAAAGCCTTTGCTAAGAATACCCGTTGTCGTTCACCACCACTCAAAGATTGTACGGACCGATGTCGCAAGTGATACACGCCCACCTCTTTCATAGCCTGTTCAACGATAACTTTATCTTCAGGGCCTTCTTGTTCCCACCATTTCAAATAAGGATAACGAGCGGTCATCACAATATCGATGGCTTCATAATCGAAGGAAACATTGACGGACTGCTGCATATACGCCACATGATGAGCGATTTCCTTGTCGCTCAAAGAAGCGATGCTTTTACCATCCCAGAAAATATCTCCACCAGATGTAGGATAAAGGCCACGCAATGCTTTTAACAACGTTGTTTTACCAGAGCCATTAGGGCCGATAATGCCTACGAACTCGCCCCGGTCAATAGCAAAGGATGCCTCTTTTACAATGGTTGTGTCTCCTAATGTGACAGATAGAGATTGAACATCTAGTTTCATTAGGCCCCTCCTTTACGACGCAAGCGATGAAGTAAATATAGAAAATATGGTGCCCCTAATAGAGCCGTCATGATACCTACGCGAATCTCAACTGGCTGGGCAATAACGCGACCTAATGTATCACAGAATACGAGGAATAGTGCGCCTCCAACGGCCGCCATAGGCAATAGTATTCGATGATCTGGCCCTACTAAGATACGCACAATATGTGGTACCACAAGACCTACAAAGCCAATAGAACCACTGACGCACACCGCAGTAGCAGTAACGACAGATGCCAAAAACAGGAATAACATGCGGTACACCATAACAGGCAAACCCAAGGCACGTGCCTCTGTATCGCCAAGGACAAGTACGTTGAGGTGACGACCGAGCATCATCAAAATGACACTACCCGTCATGATAGGTCCTACCGCCAATAGAACATGGTCCCATCGACGATAATCGAGGCCACCTACCATCCAGAATAAAAATTCCCGCAAGCGATATTCATTAATCATCGTCAAGATACCCGATGTAAAAGCACCGAGAAGCATACTAACAGCAACCCCTGCTAGCAACAATGTAGTCGTGTCGAGTTTGTTATTACGCCACGTTAAGAGAATCGTAATCCCAACGGATACAAAGGCCCCTACAAAGGCAAAAGCAGGCATGTAAAACATACCGAGAGATGTCACGCCAAGAGCAATGGCAATAACGGCGCCGAGAGATGCCCCTGCGGATACACCCATAATACCTGGATCCGCCAAAGGGTTTGAGAAAACGCCTTGCATAACGGCGCCAGCGATTGCCAAGGCACCGCCTACGAGCAGTCCGATGATAAGGCGTGGCATGCGGATAAACCACAGTACCGCCTCTTGTTCAGCAGAAATAGGTTCAGTAAAACTCACTGGTATGCCCATACCATTCAAAATACTTTGGACGCCCCCTCCAATAGGAATCATAATGGCCCCTACATGGAGTGCCAATAAGCTCACTATACATAGCAATACCCCAATCAGAGTGATCGCCATGATGCGTTGTGTCTGTTTAGTCATGAGAATTCCTTTCTAATTGAGGATACACAGTATACATAATGGCTAGCATCGCTTCGCCAATATGCTGATTCATAGTATATAAGTACGCTGCCGGTAAGGGCTTAACGTGATTTTCCTTGATAGCAGGTAGATTTTGAAAGGCCGGATTTTTTAAATATCGATCCGCCAAATTCTTATCCATTCCCTTATAGGAAGGAATAAAGATATAGTCTGGATTCATGGCTAACACCCGTTCCTCCCCAAAGGGTATGTGCGGTGGTAAGCCAATCCGATCAGGTGCATTATAGATACTCATATAGTGACACATATCATCAAAAAGGCTTCCTGTTCCCGTATATCCGTCCATAGATGATACAAAGAGAACCGTCTTGCGTTGCTCAATTGGAATAGATTCTGCTAGGTGCTTTATTTCATCTATTTCACGATGAATCTTCCGAATGTAAAAGCTACCCTTTTCATCTTCGCCGATAATATGAGCAATATCCATCACATTCTGAATCACTCCGTCCACCGTAGAAGGGGTAGGTACCACAACAGTGGCTATACCCATGTGCCGTAAGCCATAGATAACATCAGCCGATATATAATCTGGCGCTATAACGAGATCCGGTTTCAAGGCTATGATTTTCTCCAAAGGATACGAACTCAACACTGGTTTTACCAGCTTTGCGCGCTTTGCCTCTAGCGAATATTCCTCATAGGTAGACAATTTATTAATGCCTGCTAAACGTTCTGGTTCTATAAGTCCTAATAAAATTGTGTCGAACGCAGAAGACAGTGATAAAATCCGTTTTGGATGCTCTGGAACAGCAACTTGAACACCATCATGACTGTCAACATAACGAGTATATGGCATTACATTTGCCTCCGATTGAGGTCCACAACCCGCTATACATACACAAAGGAGTATCATCAAACATATGAAAAATCCAATTTTCTTGTTCATGATGATACTCCTTGTATAGTTCTAATTAGTGATTACATAAAGACTAGAATTTTTGAGTATAGCTGAGTTGGTAATTAAATGGTTCATCCCAGTATTCCCAGTCACCGTTGGAAATAACATTATGACGGTTTAACAAGTTACGTGCATCTAGCCGCAAGGATGAGTTTTCATTGAACTGATAGCCTACGTATGCATTCCAAGCTATAAGATTTGGGTTTGTACCGCCATCGCGGTTCTTCATCCGTTTTGTTACAAAGTTGATGCTAGTACCTGCAGTCCAGGTTGAGCTATTGTAATGGATACCCCCTGTAAATTGCAATTTAGGGTTAGCTTGTTTCCAATAGGTCTTATCGATTTCTCGTTGTTTTGGATTAGAATACGATGCACCCACAGTCATTTTTAAGTGATCTGTTAATTTACGACCATATTGGGCTTCGATACCGACATTTCTATAGCGACCACCATTTACGCGAATCGTGTTTTTACCATTGCTATCCGGCTTCCAAGAGAAGAAATTTTTAAAGTCCATATAGAAGACAGCTACTTTCCAGCTATCTTTGTTGGTAATGTGCTTGTACCCTAATTCATAGTTCCAACCTTCTTCAGGTTTCAAATTACGACCACTGACAGTGGCATAGTCTTTATTGATTTTCTTGAAAGAATCGCTGAGATTTGGCATTCTAAAGGCTTTACCAACATTCATATATATGGATGATTCCTTGTTGATACGATGTTGTAATTGGAACTGAGGAATTAATACGCGTTGATTTTTCACAGGATCTTTAATATCCGAGTAACGCAAGCCTAAAATACTAGTCCATTTAGGATTAATTTGATAGGAGTATGTACCATAAACAGCATAACTATTGCGATGTGGATTTCCATAGTATGGACCCGATGTAGTACGATATGTTTCTCGTTTGCCAAGTACACCAGCAATTAAATAATCCTTGCCATCCCGGAAGTCCCATTCATGTTGTACGTCGAAACCATATTGACGAGCAATATAGTTGCTATCATTGACTGTAAAAGCTTTAGCACTATGCTTACGACTTTTACCATACAAATCCCTATCGTTATAAAAGATAGTAGCTGTAGTATTGCCATCTTTATAAATTAAAGACGCATTATTTTTAGTGTCTTTATAAGCATAGGTTGTAGAGTGAAGCTTTTGCTTAATAGGGTTCGTTTCCGTACTCAACTGTCCAAAAGAAGAATTACCTTCAAAGCGACTAAAGTTCAAGGTCACCTTATCATTTAATTTACCGCTCATAAATACACCTAAGGAATTTCCTTTGTTACGAGCTGTATAATATTCATAGCCTCTAGCATAGGCGCCGATATCGGAGCGGATAGGGGTTTCTGGATCTTGAGCACCAAAGAAGTTACGTTCCACACCAATTAAGAAGCGAGGCGTGCCATAGTTAATTTTATAAGTTTGACGACCCATATTACCAAAACCTACCGTAGCAGAGCCCCCTTCTTTACTTGGAGTCTTAGTAATTACATTGATAACACCACTCATAGCATCAGCGCCATATAAAGCAGAGGCTGCACCTTTTAATACTTCTATACGTTCAATAGAGCTAGTCGGAATAGAACTAAGGCCGCCCTTGCCATTGAGGTTCATCGGTACTCCATTCATGAGAATCAAGGATCCCCGTTCAAGGCCACGGATATTCACACGGCTATCCATAGCCCCATATTCAAGACCGGATGCACCATAGGAAAAAGACGTAATGCCTGGTACCATATTAACTGCATCAAATGCATTTTTAGCACCGCTATTAGCTAAGTCCTTTTGAGTAATAACATCCATCGCAGCCGGCGTATCTAAATCTAAAAGAGCCATGCGATTTGCTGTTACGTTAATAGTATGGGTTTCAGATGCTCCGTTAGTTTCAGTAGACACCGCTGTAGTTGATGTATCTACAGCTGTACTCACCTCTGCTGCATATCCATTCACAGATAACCCCATCAATGCTAATCCTACTAGTAAAGAAGTACGTCGCTTACTTTGTATTTTCATAACAAATTCCTCACTTAACACACATATACGTTCACACGATTTACATAAACTACATATTTGTATTATTACATATTTATTAGGACCGTACAAAACCCATACCCCTACCGCTACTGCATTCTCGGGGGATTGTATCGTTAATACATATTAAAATTTTTGTGTATAACTTAATTCATAATTGAATGGTGCATCCCAGTATTCATAATCTCCATTGGATACCACATTATGACGATTCAAAAGATTACGTGCATCGAGGCGTAATATAGCATCTTTGTTAAAGTGATACCCAACGTAAGCATTCCAAAGAGCAATGTTAGGATTCAAGCCGCCATCACGATTGCGCAAACGTTTGGTAACAAAGTTCAAAGATGTGCCTGCATCCCAAGTAGAGCTTTTATAATGAATGCCGGTTGTAAACTGTAACTTAGGAGCCGCTTGTTTCCAATAGGTTTCATTCATTTCCTTTTGTTTTGGATTAGAATAAGAACCACTTACACTCATTTTGAGTCGATCTGATAAATGTCTACTATACTCAGCTTCAATCCCAACATTGTGGAATTTACCACCGTTTACGCGAACGGTTGGGCGACCATTTTCATCAGGTTGCCATTGGAAGAAGTTCTTGAAGTCCATATAGAACACGTCCACCTTCCAGCTATCCTTCTTATTAAGACGTTTATAACCTAATTCATAGTTCCAACCCTCTTCAGGCTTAAGATTTTTACCACTTACTGCTGTGTATTGGCGGTTCAGGCTACGGAATGAATCACTCAAGCTAGGCATCGTGTAAGCTTTCCCTATATTTAAGTACATGGAGGAATCTTTATTGATGGTGTGCAACAATTGGAACTGAGGCGTTAACACATATTGGTCCTTAATAGGATCCTAATGGCTGTATAACGCAAGCCCAAAATGGCAGTCCATTTGGGATTGATTTCACGAGAATAGCTACTGTACAACGCATAGGTATTACGATGAGGCCGTGTATACACAGGGGCCTGTGTGGCACGATAGGTTTCTTGCTTACCTGTAACACCGGCAATCAAATAATCCTTACCGCCTCTAAAGTCCCATTCATGTTGTACATCTATACCATATTGACGAGCTACATAACTGGTTTCGGTCGGCTTGAACTGTTTAGCACTATGAACACGGCTTTCACCACGCATAGTACGGTCATTATAAAACAATGTTCCCGTCGTATTATCATCTTTATAAATCAAAGATGCATTATTACGGTCATCCTTGTAATGATATGTCGTAGAATGACGAGCCTGTCTCACAGGATTTCTTTCTGTACTAATCAAACCAAAGGAGGAACGGCTTTCAGCGCGAGTATAATTTAAGGTTATCTTATCTGAAAGCTTACCGCTCATGAACACACCTAAGGAATTACCTTTATTGCGCGTAGTGTAGTAATCATAACCCTTGCGGCCTGTATAGTCATACCGCACCGGTGTAGATGGATCTTGAGTCCCCCAGTATTTTCTATCGATACCAACGAGGAATCGATCAGTACCATAAGAAATATCAAATCTCTTGGAGCCTCGATTACCTACAGCTACCGTAGCAGAACCGCCCTCTTTTGACGGCGTTTTTGTAATAATATTTATAACGCCACCTAAAGCTTCTGCGCCATATAAGGTAGAGGCCGCCCCCTTTACAACTTCGATGCGCTCAATGGCACTGGTAGGTATAGAGCCAATTCCGCTCTTACCATTTAAGTTCATAGGTACACCGTTTACAAGAACAAGTGCACCGCGATCGAGACCACGAATATTCGTACGGCTATCCATGCCACCAAAATCGGCACCGCCAGCACCATAAGAATTTATTGTTACCCCTGGTACGGTCGCCACCGCATCAAAAGCAGTGGTAGCACCAGTATTTTTTAACTCCTCAGGTGTAATTACATTCATCGCTACAGGTGTGTCCAAATCTAGAAGGGCTGTGCGATTGGCGGTTACATTGATTACATTGGACGACTCTTGATTCTAATTAGTTGTCATATCTACCGCATAACCATTTACACTCATACTAAGTAACGCCATCATTGTGGCCACATATACACGTTTATTCATTTCATTCATCATCCTATATGTTTTATTAAAACTATGTTAATTCTGTTAATTTGTAGCCTCCGAACTACAGTGGGAATTTGGTTGTAGGGGATATGAACCTTCTCATATCCCCTACATAAACTGTAATCCATTTAATTCAATTTAGGCTCATTCCAAATATAATCATTATTCAAGTTCATATCTTATATAAAAAACATCTGATTTAGGCTCACCAGTTGTATTGGTAACCCCACCTGACCTAGCTGCAAGGGCAAGGGCATCATTATCAAGAAGGCTAGAGCCGCTACTCCCCTCAATTTCAGCACTTACATAATTACCTTCGCCATCAAAATAAACCCTAATAGTGACTGTCCCTGTAATACCTCTTCGTACAGCTTGTGCTGGCATGACTTTATTGGCATCTAATCTAGCACGATACCCCGAAATATCAAAGTACCCTGAACCTTCCGTATCACTAGTCCCAGGATTGCCTCCCTGTGTACCAGGGCCGTCATTTGCTTTACCACCATTACCAATAGGTCCACCACCCGGGCCTGTTGTATCACCATCGCCGGGAACACCTACAGGATTATCTGTATTCCCATGTAGATTGATACTAGCGGCTTCATTGCCACCTAGATAAGGGTTAAGATTTTGCAAGCCCGGTGTCGGTTTTCCCGATAAATCCGGTAATACACTACCCGACTTACCGCCCGCAGCATTTTCTTTATCATCAGAGACCATTTTCTCTTGCTGTTTCTTCTCCTGCTCAGGAGGTTCCGGTTGCACCATGTCAAGATTGATGACCAAATCTTTCTTCGGCGTTTCTGGTGGTTTTATATGACCAAACCAATCGCCTACAACACCCCAATATACAAGATTTAATACCAATGCAGCTACGAAAGGAATTCCATATCGTTTGTCTACCAT
>NZ_CALLVP010000110.1 GCF_938010505.1 uncultured Veillonella sp.
AGGGGGATTTGAGGAAGTATTATACCAATATCTAAATTGTTAGGGAACTATAACAAGCTTTTAATAGTATTTTATTGAATGCTAATTATACCAATATCTAAATTGTTAGGGAACTATAACTATCAAGGCAAATTAAAGAAAACTAAGGTTATTATACCAATATCTAAATTGTTAGGGAACTATAACTTTCTGATTATATTTTATCGAATGATTTTGATTATACCAATATCTAAATTGTTAGGGAACTATAACACACATTAACCACCGACATTATTGCTATATATTATACCAATATCTAAATTGTTAGGGAACTATAACTCGAGCCTGCTGACATCTCTGGCGTGGCTTATTATACCAATATCTAAATTGTTAGGGAACTATAACCGTTTGCGGTAACGAAAAATGCAACGCTTTATTATACCAATATCTAAATTGTTAGGGAACTATAACCGCGAGGTTGATACAGCGCGACTAAATAAGATTATACCAATATCTAAATTGTTAGGGAACTATAACCGCAACTATGAACTCTGATATTCAGTCTGAATTATACCAATATCTAAATTGTTAGGGAACTATAACGATGACACCCCACATACTCGTAAAAATGTTATTATACCAATATCTAAATTGTTAGGGAACTATAACTGCTGTAGACATTTAAATCTTCTCCTAATTATTATACCAATATCTAAATTGTTAGGGAACTATAACAACAGCATGAAAATGTATAGCACCATCTTTATTATACCAATATCTAAATTGTTAGGGAACTATAACTAATCAAGATGATATGTTTAAGGCTTTGCGATTATACCAATATCTAAATTGTTAGGGAACTATAACGACAGAATTCTCTGTAAGTTTAACAAGCATCTGAGAATAATTCTTCTGTATGGCTCGTTTTGCATTGTTCTAGGTATTGTTTAAGAGATAGATAGCCGAGTGGTCTCATGGCTCGGTTATTGGTTTTATCTTTAGATAGTCTTTTAAAAAGATGAGTAATAGAGTTCATCATGGTAGACATAGAGATGACAGACGATACGAGATATCTCGTTGCCACACGCCTTAAAGCCAAGCCAAATTAACTCGATACCTACAACCACGTCTGGCAAATGGATTCTGATTACTTTGATTAGCATCCTGAAGCTATATTAAATCCAAAGATAGCAGATAGCGATGAGGAATAGATAGTTATTGCTAAATAAATTACGATCGTCATCCAACAAGGGCTACCCCTACCTATATCTGTATTTGATTCAGCAATCAACAGGCTTAGAACAAATATAGAACATTTTAATGATTCGCTCAGGAGGCTCAAACGCAAAAGTTTGGATTTTTGTAGATGTAAGTAGTTACAATAAATATATACATAGTAAAATCTAATAAAATGAGTTTGAGAAAAACTAGCATAAAGATGGCAAAATACAAACAAATACGTACACAAAGACAGAATCTCATACATACATAAAAGGCGGGGTAAACATAAAATAACTAAAAAGTTGTGAGGCAATAAATCTTTGGAATCAACCAAACAGTAACAAAAGGGACGCAATCTCATTCATGTTTTACACATAGACTTAACGTCGCACAATGCCCGTTTTACGTCTTATAATTTATACTAAAGAGACGATTAATCCTCTCCTCATCCGTATACCGACAAAAAGGCCTTTTGACTTATTAATCCTATTACGGAATTAAAAACAGGGAGTTACATTCCTGAGCTCCTTACTGTTCCAGACTTTTTTATGCTTCACGTTTATGAAACATTTACTTTAACAAACGAAAATACCACCAACTAGGTCCAATTCTGTCCGAAAGAGTCTATGCTCGAACATAGCTCTAATACATAGCTGTAGTAATTTGCACATACCATAGACTTAAGTTATCCACAGAAAAAATCTCAGCGCTGTGAGAACAAATTTGCATTTTTTCAAAAATATTGTCCCCTACTACTTTTCCCACCTCACCTGCTTTATTTGACTTTTTGCATTTTCAATATTTTAATATAGTTTTTCACCTAGCCTATTTAGCTGTTTAATAGAACAAAAGTAGAACATGGCCCACCAGTGCAGGGGCAGCCTACTATCTAAGGCCTCTTCCTCATTTATAAAAAGCTCGCCTACTCACCCGCACATCAATGTACTCTGCAGCTACTCCTCTGCTAGTCAAATAGCGGATGGCACGCACCGCATCTTCGACTTGGCCAGCCGCTGGGCGGTCAACTGTCATTTTAATCGAATACCCCACCCCGTCGAGGCTGACTAGCACCTGGCGAGTAGTACTAGCTGGCATAATCATCTTATTAACAGTAAGATTGTTTTCTTTGAAATATCCCACAACCTTACCGATAAACTGCAGGAAACGGCCGCTAATTACTGAATTGCCAACGCTTGCACGAATTCCAGTTTGATCCT
>NZ_CALLVP010000111.1 GCF_938010505.1 uncultured Veillonella sp.
ACGCGGGACACCCTGATTAAAAGTCAGGTGCTCTGCCAACTGAGCTAGTGAGTCATGTTGGCAGGGGTGGCTGGGATCGAACCAGCGCATAACGGAGTCAAAGTCCGTTGCCTTACCACTTGGCGACACCCCTACAGTGATTACGATGTGTAGGTTATGGGGTGAGTAGTGGGGATCGAACCCACGCGTAACGGAGCCACAATCCGCCGTGTTAACCGCTTCACCATACCCACCACCTTGTAGGTATCGAAGACATTGTCTTCGTAACAAAGAGAATTATATCTTTTCTAGAGATTTGTGTCAACACCTTTTTCTCAATTTCATTAATTTTTACAAACGAAACTTTTAATTGTGTCATCTCTAATATAAGCCCTTTAATCCTCATATAAATAAGGAAGCACTATCAAAAACTTTCATTTCACAAACAGCGCTTCCCCATTATACATATTATTTACTTACTTGGCAAATAATTTTTTACAAAATTTGGCAATGCAAAAGCAGCTTTTTGAATGTCTGCATTATAGTACTTAGTTTCAAAGTTTTGTTCACGATTTGAAGTCCATGTTAATGGATCAAATGTTTTGGAACCCAATGTGAAACAATGCATCCCTGCAGGATAGATTGGAATGAAAGCAGTATATAAGCGAGCAATTGGAAAATGACTATTGACGTAACCAAACACTTTTTCCACTAATGGTTGATGTAACATCGGAGACTCTGTTTGTTGTACAAACAAACCATCAGCTTTCAAAGCTTTTAATGTATTCTTATAGAATTCTTCTGTAAATAAACCTTCACCAGGACCGATCGGATCAGAACAGTCTACAATAATAACATCATAATAATCTTCCGCCTCAGCCATAAAGCCAATACCATCACCGATTTTTACAGTCAATTTAGGATGGTTTTCTATCATAGCCTTAGCGATAGTTGGTAAGTATTGTTTTGCTAGCTCCACAACTTTACCATCAATTTCAACCATCGTTACTTCTTTTACGCAGTCATGACGTACGCATTCTCTAGCTACGCCACCATCACCACCACCGATAATCAAGACGCGCTCAGGATTAGGATGTAAGAACAAAGGGATATGGCTCATCATTTCATGATAGATAAACTCTTCACGCTCAGATGTTTGGAATACGCCATCTAAAGCGAGCATCATACCATACTCTTTTGATTTAAAAACTTCAATTTTTTGAAACTCAGATTCCCCAGAGTAAAGCACTTCTTCCGCTTCAGCGCTTAGACGCAAATGAGGTGTTTGTTCCTCAGTAACCCATTGACTCATGTAGTACCTCCTACTATTTATACTACAATACGCACCGCAAATCACTGCGATGCGTATGTATATTACTTTAATTGCTCTGTTACTTACTCTTTACGGCTAATGTAACAGAAGCCACCACCTAAAATGGTATCTTTCATCCAATTCACTAAAGAGAAATCGCGAATTTCACCTTCATCAAAGATGCCACAGCGAATATCATCACCGTCCTTAAACATCTTGTGAATCGGAACCCAATGCCATGTATAGAGAGCCTTTTCTTTTCCTTTATGACGATTCAAAAATGCCACAGGCACATCTTGTGCCAAGGCATCATGAATAAATTGAGCTGCAGCCTCCACCTCTACGCGAGATGCGCAGAAAGGGGATACATTCAACATATGTACATCATAAGGCAAGCCTTCGTCCTCTAGTAAGCGAACAAGGCCGCGTTCCATCCATTGAGTTTTATAAACACCACCACCAAAGCGTGGTTTTACGTATTTCCAAACTAAGTTCATCCGTTCTAATGCTAGAGTATGATTGGATGTAGTATCTAGATCTAATAAGCCATCCCTAAATTTTGAATAGCCCAATACTTGTGATGCCGTTGTAGGCCCACAACCAGACAAGCGTTGCCACTCGTCAGCGAACCACTCTTGGTCGTAACCATGTGATGTTTCACCATTTACATCGATATATAACCATTCCGGATGTTTAATAGATACATCATTCATGAGATTAACCTTCGATTACTTCAACAGTTTCCATGATAGCACCTTGGTGGATACCATCAACTACGTCCATACCTTCGATTACTTTACCAAATACTGTATGCACACCATCTAAATGAGGTTGTGGTTCGTATACGATAAAGAATTGACTGCCCCCAGTATTAGGCCCACGGTGAGCCATAGACAAGGCACCACGCTCATGTTTATGAGGATTGCCAACTAGTTCGTCTTTAATTGTATAGCCAGGGCCGCCTGTACCATTACCATTAGGGCAGCCACCTTGTGCTACGAAACCAGGGATTACACGGTGGAAACGAAGACCATTGTAAAAGCCTTTATTAATTAAGTCTACAAAGTTTTGCACTGTTCCAGGTGCTTCTTTTTCGAATAATTCAATTACGATATCGCCGCCGTCAGCCATATGAATTTTTGCTTGTTTCATTGTTCAGGTACCTCCAAAATTGTACGCAACACATGTGCTGCTAATATAAAACCGGCCACTGAGGGCACAAAACTACATGTCCCAGGACTTGTCGCTTCGCCGCGGAACTGTGGCTTTGTCGGTTTTTCTGTAGAAAATAAAACTAATTGTTTTTTAATACCCCGTTTTTTAAGTTCCCTACGCATAACGCGTGCCAAAGGACATGTATGAGACTTATTGATATCAGCAATCATAAACTTTTCTGGGTAAAAGCGATTACCACCGCCCATACAAGAAATAACAGGGATGCTTTCACGTTGACAAATCTCAATGAGATTAAGTTTAGCCGTTACCATATCAATAGCATCGATTACATAATCAACATTCAAGCTTTGAATAAATCCAGGGTAATGTTCCTCAGTATACATAATATCATGAGTTTCTATCACCACATCAGGATTAATGGAAAGAGCTCGCGCCTTTGCTACCTCTACCTTACGTGCTCCAATCGAATCATGAGTCGTAATCATTTGACGGTTCAAATTGCTAGACGCTATGGAATCACCATCGATAATGACGATGCGCCCCACACCAGCTCGCACTAACGCCTCAAGGGCACCACCACCTACGCCACCGACACCAAAGAGCGCGATAGACGTGTCCTTTAATGTTTGGATTTTATTAGAACCAACCAACCACTCTAAACGGGTTAACATATATTCCATTAATATTTACCTGACGGAATGATTTCAGTCCAATATCCATCTGGATCTGCAATGAAATAAATACCCATATCAGCATTTTCGTAAGCTACAACGCCCATCTCTTTATGTTTCTTAAGAGCTGCTTCATAGTCATCTACGTAAAACGCTAAATGGAATTCATTGTCGCCTAAATTATAAGGACGATCCCAATCGTGCAACCATGTAAGTTCTAATTCATGTGCTGTATAAGGACTTTTTAAATACACGAGAGTGAAAGCACCGCTTGGGTCTTCCAAACGACGAGACTCCTCGAGCAATAATGCTTCTTTATAGAAGGCTAGACTTTTATCAAGATCTTTAACATTTATATTGTTATGCGCGAACGAAAACTTCATAGAACCTCCTTCGTAAATACAGGATGTTTTTGTAGGAATTCTCCTCTTTTAATAGTAACACATTTAGCAAATCTATATCTAGTTAATGATATCTAGTTAATGACAAATTTTGCCGTACTACCGTCATCTCCTCGAATAACTTCTAAATGAGCAGGTATACGCGATTTTAACTCAGGCACATGGGAAATCATACCGATAAGGCGCCCAGAAGATTGCAATTGTACCAATGTTTCCATAGCTAGTTCCAATGTATCTGGGTCGAGTGTGCCGAAGCCTTCATCGATGAACATCGTATCCATATGGATACCACCAGCATAACTCTGAATAACATCCGCTAATCCCAAGGCAAGCGCCATAGAGGCCAGAAATGTTTCGCCACCCGATAAGGTATTTGCAGGTCTAGATTGCCCCGTGAAAGCATCCATAACTGCCAAATCAAGGCCTTGCTTGCCACGACCACCACCTGTATAGTCAGATCTTTCCAAGGAATATCTGTTGCGACTCATCTTCTGAAGTCGTAAATTGGCTGCATATACGACCTCATCTAAGATAGCCCCCAATACATAACGCTCAAAGGTAACATTTTTAAAGCCTTGCTCCCCTCCATTAGCGAGATCATTTAATCGACTTAAGAACTTCACCTTTTCCCGAGCCTCGCCCATAGCAGCTTCAAGTGCTTCTAATGAGATGAGCGTAGTTTCGATATGCTTTGTTTCTTTATCCCATGCCACTAGATTACCTACTAGCGTATCTCGATGTTCTACTGCTGTAGTATAGATTTCATCAGAAACAGTATCACTTGGCTTAACCACAGTTTCTGATGCCTTTAACGCCGCATCATATACAGCTTGTGCTTTATTAAAGTCTTCATCCAAAGCATGCAGCTGTGTTCTATAGTTTTCTATCTCTTTAATATCACGTAAAGCCTCTACAAAATCATCCTCTGCTAAAGAAATGGCTTGTAATGACTTTGTATAGTTCTTATACATCAAATTGAGATTTTTTGTTTCTTCTTTTACTTGAGAGGACAAAGTTTCTAAGCGTCCGCGTTTGGCATTCAACTGTTCTCGAGCAGCATCTAAATTAGTTTTACCAACTTTCACCTGCTCATCGTAGGCCGTAATATCACTATCCAATGACTCTAGCTGTTTTTGCCATGCAACTATATCCGTGGTTGGTAAGGTTTTAGATAGAGCATCAATATTAGCTTGTACTGAGCTAATACGAATCTCTAGGTCGTGTAGATTTTTAAGTAATTCATTATGGGCAATCTCTAAAGTTGCTAGCTTATCTCGAGCTACTTTTAAATTATGCTCCTTGTCAGCTATAGTTTTACTTAACAATTCAGACTTACCACGTAAAGCAGTGAGTTGCTCCATTTTAGCCAACAAATCTTGTTGAACAGATGCAAAGTTTTTCTCAGAAAAATCATCCATAGATAACTTTAGCGTAGAAACTTGCGCGTCTACTTGCTTAGTTAACTCACCAAGACGAGTAAGTAAGGTTTTCTGTTGTCCCACTTCGCTAGCTTGCTTTTGCAGTGCTACGTCACGAGCTGTACGAGCCTTTTCAATTTCATCCTTAGTTGGATAAATCTCTGGCTTCGCCGCTAACTGTGGATGATCTGTAGAGCCACAGACCGGACAAGGCTCATTATCTACAACTAAATGAACTAGCTCAAAGGCGCGCCCTTCTTGCATTAGATGCTCTAATCGTTCAAGATGTACCTTTGCAACCTGCACTGTTTCATCTAAAGACGCTAACATTTTGCTTTTATCATCGATTTCTTTTTGTACCTTACTAATTTCTTCTAGTAATTCAGAATATCTATGCAAATCATTTAGTTGTTCTTGAATAATAGGAGTATCTTCTAAGAATTTATTATTATCTTGTAACTGTTTACGCAAAGCTTCTAAATCAGCTTCTAACGTTTTTACAAGCTCCCGTTGTTTTACTAATGCATCTTCGCTTTTTTTACTGTCTAATTCTTCTAAACTACTATGTAATGTGGAGAATTCCTTTTTCAATACATCTAACTCATCAAACTTCTCCGCTTGTTGTTGAAATTGAGCTAAGGTAGTTCTCTTAGCTTGTATACTTTCAGCTTGACCTTCTAAACCACTGTAAACCTCTAAACATTTAGCCTCATGTTGAGTTGCCAGTTTCACACGTTCTTCTGCATCTGAAAGAGCCTGTTCTAAAGTTTTTAATACAGCCTGTTTCTCAATATATTGTTTATAGAATTCATGCGTTGGTGCCAAAGAGTTGAGGAACTGAACCTTTTCGCTTAGGTTTACGCGCTCAGTTTCCCTTGTTTTCACCAAGTCAAGTTTCGAAGTAGCCTCAGTAAGAGATTGTTGAGCCTGATTATATAAAGACCATTGACTTCGAAGCACATTAAACTGTTCTACCGCGGTTACTGCCTCATCTCGTTCTATAGCAAGAGCGTCTCGATGTGAGCCCCGATTTGCTAGTAACTCACGCACATGCTCAATGGTTACCATTGGAGTTGCTCCATCATGAGGGATGGACTGTATGAAGGCAGTTTGCTTTGTTAGCTTTTCTTCAATACCTGCCTTTGCTTCATCATAGGCAGTCTTGAGTGCTTCTTGTAATTTCCGATATAGTTCCGTTCTAAAGAGTGTATGCAGTAATTCCTCACGTTCACTCGTAGAGGCAACTAGCAACTTTCGGAATTCCCCTTGAGGTAATAACACAACTTGTAAGAACTGATCCTTGCGAAAGCCTATAATTTGCTGAATGGTATCGCGAATAGCGGCAGCCGAGGTAGCAATAACCTTCCACTCACCATCTTTCTTTTCATATACAGTAGCGCTAGCATTCTGCTCACGCATCCCTGTACCGCGTTTCTTTGCTACCATCTGTTTCGGTAACCGTTCAACACGATATTGTGCATCGCCAATAGCAAAGGAAAAATCAACACGAGTCATGCGATGAGGTTCTGCAAAGTCACTGCGAATAGCATCTGTTTTACGTACTTCCCCACTCGGCTCACCATACAAGGCATACACCATGGCATCTAAGATTGATGTTTTCCCTGCCCCTGTAGGACCAGCGATGAGAAACATGGAATGGTCTTGGAGCTCGTTAAAGTCCAATGTGACCGAATCACGATACGGACCAAAGGCTTCTATAGTTAATGATATAGGCTTCATTTAGTCCTCCTTAAGAATTCGTTCCCATACAGAGTTGATATATTGCTGTTCTTGCTCTGTTAAAGGTTCCTTCCACACAGTTTCAGCAAAATGATTAAATAATTGACGCTCATTTAATTCTTTAAAAACCGCATCGCCCATCTCTGCTATTGGTCCTGCCACGCGACCAACTAGATTAATGGTCATACAACGATGATAAACCTGGCGCAATTTAGCCATTCCATCCATAATCGGCATCGTATCAAGTAAACGAGCTTGCACATAGTCATCCCTATGTTTAGCCTGTAATACTTTATCATTTAACAGGTCTTCAAAATATCCTTCCAAAATGACTACATCTCGCTTCGCCTCTACAGGAATCATGCTAATATCTACGCTCCCCTTTGTATCCAAATCAATGATGGTGAAAGATTTCTTCTGTGTATGTTCATCAAAGGAGTATTTTAATGGAGAGCCACTATAGCGAATATAATCAGCACCCATTCGTTGAGGTCCATGTAAATGTCCCAAGGCAGTATAGTGAAAGTCTTTAAAGACTTGAGGATTTACCTGTTCACTGCCACCTACAGACAAGGTACGCTCTGAGCCCCCTACTTCACCACCCATAACAAAAGCATGGCTAATGGCGATACTGCGCATCCCCTTAGGCACTTGTTTATACAAGTAGTCGCTCCAAGCCTGATACATTTGGTCATAATTGTGCAGATTCAAAGCGCTTTCGCAATTTTGTTCATAACACGGTGTTACTATGTCAGCAATTTCAATATTGGTAGTTTCTGTATTAGTAGAATCTACATCAGCAAATAAAGAGCCTTCTATAACATCTTGAAATGACTTCTTTGATTTAGACCATTTTGACTTTGCTTTAGTCTTAGTTTCTACACTCTCCAGATTTTGAACAGTTGCTGAAGCAGTATTAGCAGAACTTAAGCCCAAAGCCTCCCCTATGCGCCGAGGTTCACTAAAAGGCATTGGACAAATTGCCACCGTGCCATCTGTCCCTTCAAATTCAAAAGGTTTTAAAGCGTAATGAGGAGAGCCCCAAATATGAATACCCGATTGTCCCAACATGGAGCGCCCCACTTCAAGACGTTCCGCCCCATCGTGATTACCGCTCACCACAAAAAGAGGCACTTTGTAGTCCATAGCGAGACGAGTAATTATGGAGTCCCACAGTTCGATAGCTTCAATAGGTGGCACCGCTCTATCAAAAATATCCCCTGCGAGCAATATGCCATCGATATTTTCATCTTTCAAAATAGTAAAAAACTGATGTTCCAACACATGAGCTTGGTCTTCTGTTAAGTACTGGCCATAAAAAATACGCCCTAAATGCCAATCGGCAGTATGTAAAAAACGCATTTCGTCCCCCCTTTCCAGTTCTTCCTACACCTTACACAATGTATGTATTCAAATGCAAAAACAAACGCTCAGTCCCATAACTTTATGGGACTTCAATAACGTTATATAGCTTTTATAACTTTAATAGCTTTAATAATTTTATATGTTTTCAATAACAAGTATAGCATCAAGTATTCTACATATTTATTATATAACTAAATTAACATCTGTGATTTAATTATTTATTCTCTACGATAGAGCGCAACATAGCAATTTCTTTTGCGTATCCGTCTAATTCATTTGGCGTTTCCAAGTAGAATGGCAGGTTCGTCAATTTAGGATGTGTTACAATGCGGGCTATCGCATCTATTCCAATATGTCCTTCCCCAATTTTTTCATGACGATCTTTATGGGCACCTATAGGATTTTTAGAGTCATTTAAATGAATGGCTTTCAAGCGATCAAGACCTACAATTCGATCAAATTCGTCAATAACGCCATCAAGATTGTTTACGATATCATAACCACCTTCGTGAATGTGGCAAGTATCAACGCACACACCCATGTACTCTTTTAGCTTTACACCATCGATAATGCGCGCAATCTCTTCAAAACGGGAACCAATTTCTGTACCTTTACCAGCCATTACTTCCAAGAGGACTGTTGTCTTCATACCTGGAAATAAGATTTCATTCAAGCACTCTACAATGTATTCAATACCTTGATCTACACCTTGCTTCACATGGCTACCTGGGTGAAAGTTATACATTTGACCTGGCAAATACTCCATACGCTCTAAATCTTCCATCATAGACTGCTTCGCAAAAGCGCGTAAATCCTCTTTGGCTGCACATGGGTTATAGGTATACGGTGCATGTGCTAACAAGGTGCCAAAGTTGTGCTCTTTCATATATGCACTAAGATTATTCATATCCTCAACATCGAGAGCTCGCATGCCCCCTCCACGAGGGTTACGCGTAAAGTATTGGAAGGTATTGCCCCCAATTTTAGTAGCTTCCTTGCCCATATGTAAATAACCTTTGCTAATTGATAAGTGACTGCCTATTACAAACATAATACTCCTTTATATATGATTATACGATTTCTACAATTTTATAATTAGAAAATGCTTAAATCTAATATCTATTGTATTATGCTTATATCTATTTATAGCTATTCTATAACACTAATAGATATAAGATATAAGATACAAGATATACAATAACTAATATAACCCCTGCCGTGAAGGAGCCCTTCAACAACAGGGGTTATCTATTAATGACTTTCTTTTTTTGCGCACTCAGGGCAAACACCTTCGAAGGTAATATGTTGACCTGTGATTTGATATTCGCTACCTTGATCAGCAATCGTTTTGATAGCTTTCAAATCAATGCCCATCATATCCTCTACCTTATTGCAACGAATGCAACGGATATGGGAATGAGCTTGTGTATCCCAATCGTAATGAGCGCGCTCATCACCAACTTCTAAAATTTTAACAAGACCGATTTTTTCAAAAATCTCCATCGTCTTGTACACTGTAGCCAAGCTCATGCTTGGATGTTCTGGGCGCAACGTATGATACAACATTTCTGCCGTTGGATGATCATGATGACCACGCAATGCATCATAAATCGCAATACGTTGTGGGGTTACTTTAAACCCCTGGCTACGCAAAATTTGTGCGATATCCATAATAATCTACCTTTCTCCACTTGGAAATCTATTAGGCATAGGCCATTATCGGCCGTTTACAAGAAATAATTATTATTTATTATACCAAAATTCTCAATACTTATCAAGATAAATAGTATTAGCTATTAAGTAATAAAAGATGTGGATTGCCAAAAGCAATCCACATCTTATTAGTCTTTAAAGTAAGGCTTGAAACCTTCACCTTGATGACGAATTTTTTTCTCACCACGTGGACGATCAGATTTACGATCATCTCTGCGGCGGTCACCTTTACGGTCGTTGCGACGATCACTTCTACGATCATCTCGACTGCGACGTGGGCGGTCTTCACGACGACGGTCACCATCACGGCGACGACGATCACCACGACCACTGTCACGACGACGGCGTACGCGCAATGGTTTTTCTTCTGTAATAATTACAGGTGTAGTATCTGGCTCTTTTGTTAACAATTTAAGAGCTGCTGCCAACAATGTTACGGAATCTGTATCATTCAACAATTCCTCAGCACTTGTTTTAAATGGCGCTAACGCTTCTAAATTATCTGTCATTTCAACGAGGCTTTCAATTGCCAAACGTTGTTGACCTTCGAGAACTTCGCCTAAGGAAGGTGCACGACGGCGTGCGATTTTACGTTTCGTTAAACGCTCGATAGCATGTAAATGCTCCATTTCACGAGGAATAACGAACGTGAAAGCTTGACCAGCTTTACCAGCACGGCCTGTACGACCTACGCGGTGTGTGTAGCTTTCAGGATCTTGAGGCATATCATAGTTATATACGTGAGATACGCCAGAAATATCAAGACCACGAGCTGCCACATCAGTAGCCACGAGAATATCGATGGTACCTTCGCGGAATTGACGAATTACACTGTCCCGTTTTTGTTGAGACAAATCGCCATGAATGCCTTCCGCCATGTAACCACGTTTCTTAAGACCTTCTGTTACTTCATCAACACGGCGTTTCGTACGTGTGAAGATAATAGCAAGTTCAGGTGTTTGGATATCAAACAAACGGCAAAGAACATCAAATTTTTGACGGTCTTGCACTTCGATATAATATTGTTCAATCAAGTCCATTGTAACTTGAGTCGGTTTCATGCGAATCAATGTTGGCTCTGTCAAATATGTTTCAGCTAATTGTTGGATAGCTTTAGGCATAGTTGCGGAGAACAACAAAGTTTGATGGTCTTCTGGGATAGCCCCTAAAATTTTATTGATATCATCAACAAAGCCCATATTTAACATTTCGTCGGCTTCGTCCAATACCACGACTTTCACATGATCAAAATGGATAGAACCACGATCCATATGGTCCATCAATCGGCCTGGAGTAGCAACGATGATTTGAGGGTTCTTTTTCAAGGCACGGAACTGACGATTAATATCTTGACCACCATAAATAGGTAGTGCCGTGATATTCGTGTACTGAGCCATTTTGTTAAGCTCTTCAGCTACTTGAATAGCTAATTCTCGTGTAGGGGATAAAATAACTACTTGAACGTGACGCTCATTCCCGTCTACGCGTTCCAATACAGGCAAGCCAAATGCTGCTGTCTTACCAGTACCTGTTTGAGCTTGACCGATCATGTCCTTACCGCTCATGGCTACTGGGATAGCTTCCTGTTGAATTGGCGTAGGCTCTTCAAAGCCCATATCGTTTAACGCTCTTAGAACAGGTTCGCTAATCATTAATTGTTCAAATTTTTCTAACATCTAAATGTGTTTCCTCCTATCGCGCACGAACTATGCGCATTTAGATAGTATATCATATTTTGAAAGTGAGCGCTATAAGAGTTATTTTGAATCTAAATTAAATCTGTTTTCTTCTCGTCCAAAAACGTTCCATTAAAACGATTCCACCTGATACACATAGCAAAACAATATAGGATAAATTAATAGGAGTATACAAGCATTCAACAAGAACAACCCATATAATTAATAGTAATTTAGAAATCCATTTCGTTCTTATTTTATCAACGATCATAAATATAGATAAATTGATAATTATTTTAATAATTATCGCAGCAATAATAACTATTGAGGTAAATTCTTCTCTATAATCTGTCAGTTCATATAAGGGATATAATAAATAACTCAACAGGACGCTAAGTATTATTAAGAACCAAATATTTAGTCCCTTTAAAAGTTTAGATTTACTATAGTAAAATACTCCAACCAAAAGAAAAAGTAAAACACTAAGTGATATTCCTATAATTAATAGATAATCTAAATGAATCATGGTTTATATTGTCCTCTCATAACAATACATTTTCGTATGGCTACAATTATAGCATATCGTATACTTTTACATATAATAGACTATTATTCAGTACAAAAAAAGCACCTCATTCGAGATGCCTCTTTGTTATGGTTTATTGGAGAATTGTATATGATTAATCTAAATCGTAGAAACCAGATGGTTTATCGCTCAAGTTTACGATGATATTTTTCATTTGAGTGTAGTGCTCAAGGATAACTTTGTGAGTCTCACGACCAATACCGGATTGTTTGTAGCCACCAAACGGAGCGCCTGCAGGGATGGAGTTATATGTATTTACCCACATACGACCTGTTTCAATACCGCGAGCTACGCGGATAGCACGGTTGATGTTTTGAGTGAATACGCCACCGCCAAGACCGTATAAGCTGTCATTTGCTTGTTCGATAACTTCTTCTTCGCTGTGGAATTTGATAACAACAGCCACAGGACCGAAGATTTCTTCGCGAGCTACGCGCATATCATTTGTAGCATCTGCGATAAGTGTAGGTCTTATGAAGCAACCTTTGCCAAGTTCGCCATCAGTAACACGCACACCACCAGCTACAACACGAGCACCTTCTTCTTTTGCAAGGTCTACATAGCTAAGTACTTTATTAACTTGATCTTCGTAGATTAAGGAACCAAGTTGAGTAGATGGATCCCAAGGCAAACCAACTTTCACCTTATCAAATAGTGCAGCTAGTTCAGCTACGAATTTATCGTAAATTGTATCTTGTACGAAGATACGGGAACCTGCACAGCATACTTGACCTTGGTTGAAGAGGATGCCGAGCATTGCCCCATCAAGAGCTTGTTTCCAGTTCACATCTTCAAAGAAGATATTCGCAGATTTACCACCTAATTCCAATGTCGCTGGAATCAAGCGTTCAGATGCTGCTTTATATACATCTAGACCTACCTCTGTAGAGCCTGTGAAAGCAAGTTTGCTAAAACCTGGATGATCAAGGATATATTGGCCAGATTTAGAGCCTTTACCAGTGATGATGTTTACAACACCTGGTGGCAAGATTTCTTTCAAAATATCGCCTAATACTAAAAGACTAAGAGATGTATGGCTAGAAGGTTTGATAACAACTGTACAACCTGCTGCAAGAGCTGGTGCCAATTTCCAAGCTGCCATTAGGAATGGGAAGTTCCAAGGCACAACTTGACCTACAACGCCAATTGGTTCGCGAACGATAAGGCTCAATGTATTTTCATCAAATACTTGTGCAGAACCTTCTTCGGAGCGAAGCACGCCTGCAAAGTAACGGAAATGGTCCGCTCCAAGTGGAATATCCACGTTCAATGTTTCACGGATAGGTTTACCATTGTCGTATGTTTCAACTTGTGCCAAATGTTCTTTATGCGCATCGATAGCATCCGCAATTTTTAACAAATAATCAGCACGTTCTACTTGAGATACATGTTTCCATGTTTTGAAAGCTTCTGTTGCAGCCTCTACAGCTTTATCAACATCACTATTGGTAGCCTCTGCACAGATAGCAAGTTGTTCGCCATTAGCAGGGTTATATACTTTAAATTCAGCACCGTCAGATGCCTTTACCCATTCATTATTAATTAAAAGTCCATATCTTTCTTTAAGGTTCAAGCTCATTGCATTACCTCCTCTTTAGGAATATGATTTAGGAATTTCCCCTCTATGGTTTCATCATACTCCCTATATCTAAATTTTTCAATCATATATATTATTTTCGATATATCTGTTCTGCATTAATATGCATAGTTTTTAGCTATATAGAAAAACTGCACCCTCTAAAACCATAGAGGGTGCGGTTTTTCGTATAATGACTTTTAGTCAAGAATGACTTTCATTTAAAATCTATTAATATAGATTAACTAGCCTTCTAAAAAATTATCAGTTTCGACGATCCCCATTATTACGAAAGCCATTATTGCGATTATCATTTTGACGTCCACCATTATTACGGTTATTATTTCGGTTACCATTATTTCGACGCTGACCATTGTTATTTCTATTACAGTTATTATCGTTATTTTTCGGCTTTTCCGGTTGCAATGCTTTTACAGACAAACCGATACGATTACGTTTTACGTCAACAGAAATAATTTGTGCTTCAATGATATCTCCTACAGCAAGCACATCGGATGGATGTTGACGACTATTGCATAATTCACTGCGATGCAACAAACCATTTGTTTTTAGACCAAAATCTACAAAGGCTCCGAAATCAACTACGTTATGAACAGTACCTTTTACAACGGTACCTACCTTGATATCTTCAAGGCTCACTACGTGTTTTCTAGTCAATGGAGCCGGTAAATCTTCACGAGGGTCACGGCCTGGTTTAGCAAGAGCTCCAAGGATATCGCGCACTGTCGGTACACCCGCATCAAGCTTGGCAGCCATTTTATTGGCATCTACAAGAGGTAATTTTACTTGCAATGCTTCTAATTGAGATTTATCTTGTAAGTCTTTTAAGGTAAAGCCTAACTCACCAATGATGCGCTCTGCCAATTCATAAGACTCTGGATGGACAGATGTATTATCTAACGGATTTTTACCGTGTTGTAAGCGCAAGAAACCAGCACATTGTGTAAAGGCTGCAGGGCCTAAACGAGGCACTTTTAGCAATTCCTTACGGCTTTTAAACACACCATTCTCTTGACGGTATGCAACAATATTTTTAGCCACAGCACTAGAAATGCCTGCAACATGTTGCAAGATAGCTGGAGATGCAGTATTTAGCTCTACCCCAACGTGGTTTACTACAGTTTCGACTACTTGGTCTAAGGTATGTGTCAATTGTTTTTGATTTACATCATGTTGGTATTGACCTACGCCGATAGATTTAGGATCGATTTTAACAGATTCAGCCAATGGATCTTGTACACGGCGTGCAATCGATACAGCACCGCGAATGGTAACGTCTAAATCTGGTAACTCATCGATAGCCAATTTAGATGCTGAGTACACAGATGCGCCCGCTTCATTAGTAATGATATAGTGGCAATCTAATTTTTCCTCTTCAATCATAGTAGATACAAATTGCTCTGTTTCGTAGGATGCAGTACCATTACCAATGGACAAGAGCGTCACCTTAAATTTACGAATCTTATCAGTCAATACCTTTTGAGCTTCCTTGCGAAGCTTTTCACTATTTGTTAAGTAGTAAGCACCGTAATCGAGCACATTGCCTTGTTGATCGATGATGGCCATCTTACAACCGGTGCGGTAACCGGGATCAAGGCCCATGATAACATGTCCCGCCAACGGTGGTTGTAACAATAGATTTTTAAGGTTTACACCGAATACCTTGATAGCTTGCTCATCGGCATTTTCCGTCAACTCATTGCGGATTTCACGCTCTAAAGCTGGGAAAATAAGGCGTTTGTACGCATCGGCTACGGCGGCTGCTTTATAGTCTGCAAAGATAGACTTCGGATTTTTCTCTAACTTTTGAACCATATAAGCGACATAGGTGTCACCTGGTACAGTTAGAGCTAGTTTTAAAGCACCTAATTTTTCACCGCGATTTACCGCCAAGATACGATGTGATGGCATTTGACGAACTGGCTCAGCATATTCAGCGTATTGCAAGAATTGTTGTTGTTCTTCCTCTTCACCGCTCAATTCAGCTTGAATAAAGCCTTCATTCCACATCTTCTTACGCAAGTACGCCCGGAAGTCTGCACTATCGCTGACGATTTCCGCTACGATATCAGAAGCACCTTGAATTGCATCCTCTGGCGTAGGAACCTCTTCTGTTATGTATTCTTTTGCGATCTCTAACGAATCACCAGAGATAACTGTATCGTTAAGGATCATTTCCGCTAACGGCTCCAAGCCACGTTCACGGGCAATCATGGCACGCGTACGTTTCTTAGGACGGTACGGTAAATACAAATCCTCTAACTCTTGAAGCTTTGTTGCCGCTTCTAAGGACTTCATCAACTCGTCGGTCATCTTTTCTTGCTCTGTAATAGATGCAATGATTTCTTGGCGACGTGTTTCCAAGTTGCGCAAATATTTAATGCGTTCTTCAATGGTGCGCAATTGCTCATCTTGCAATTCGCCCGTTACCTCCTTACGATACCGTGCAATAAATGGCACCGTATTGCCTTCGTCCAATAATTCTACCGCAGCTTGCACCTGCTTTGGCTTAACATTTAATTCACTGCCGATAAGGGCAAACATTCTTTCACTCATTTAGCTGCCTTTCTGCGATAGGTTACAAAACGATGAGGATATTGATTCTTTTCATCCTCAATACCGTCTACAGCGGATTCGATGGTGAAAGCATCCTCAGAGAACTCAGGGAAAAATGCATCCCCGTCAAATTCATGGTCTACTTCAGTGATATACATAGTATCTACGTAAGGTAGAAAAGCCTCGTATACTTGAGCACCACCAATAACGTAGGCCGCATCAAGAGCACGTGCTGCTTCAACAGCCGCCTCAGGGCTATGGAAAATCTTAACACCTTCCGGTGCATCAAAGCCTTTATCACGAGTAATTACCCAATGCTCACGATTTGGCAACAAGAACGGTAAGCTTTCAAAGGTCTTACGGCCCATGATGATAACATGGCCTGTTGTTTTTTCCTTAAAGAATTTCAAATCATTTGGCAAATGCCAAATCAAGGTATTATCTTTACCAATTACACGATTATGTGCTACGGCTACGATTAATGCTAACATACTGCCCTCTTTCGGTTAATACTATATGGCAACAGTCATAAATTATGCTATTTAGCAATGGCTATGAACACAATACTATATAGCAACAGCCATACATATTATGCTATTTAACAATTGTCATGAATACAATGCTATACAGCAACAGTCATGGATAATTTACCAAGATGCTCATAAGCATCTAAGGTAACGTCCTCTGGTGTAAAATCATAGAAGTCTTTTACCTCAGGATTCACAATAATTTTTGGAGCTGGCAACGCTTGATCACGGCGCGCTAATTGCTCACGCAATGCATCTACGTGATTTTCATAGATGTGGGCATTATTGATGACATGTGTAAATTTACCTGGTTTTAAACCTGTTACTTGAGCAATCATACATTGTAATGCCGCATATTGAGCTGTGTTAAACGGAACGCCAAGCCCCATGTCGCCACTGCGTTGGATGAGCATGCAGTTCAAGTAACCATCCCCTACGTCCCATAAGGTTTCATACGCACATGGTTGCAACGCCATATCATCTAAATCTTCAATATTCCAAAGGGTTACTATCATTCGGCGGCTATCAGGATCTTCTTTAATAGTTTTGATGAGCTTGTCTAATTGCTTATACTTCGCAATTTGGTAGCCGTATGCTTTACCAATAGTACCATCTTCACGCATCCACTCATCCCACACGTGCACATTCATTTCTTGCAATTTGCGTACGTCATTGGACTGCATTTGCCAAATCCAAAGTAATTCTTTTACAGCCGTTTTGAAAGCTACAAATTTTGTAGTCAAAATCGGGAATTCCTCTTGCAAGTTAAATTGCATGATTTGTTGAGGCAATTTGTACGTTGCGATTCCTGTACGGTTTTGACCATAAATACCATGATCTAAAATATTTTCAATAATACCGAGGTATTGTGTATCTGCTAAGCTCATATATCCCCCTAAATCTATTTATAATAAGCCAAATAATACTAACGTATATCTTGCTAATCTTACTAAAACATATAGTACTATCATACTAAAAAATATATGGTACTACCATATATACAGTAAAATTTATCATCCCTTATATTCTGCAATGGCCTGCAAAAAGGTAAGTCCATATTTTTTCAATTTTGCTTCCCCTACGCCTTTAACATTGCCAAACTCACCTAATGTAGTAGGTCGTAAGTTCGCCAAATCAATGAGCACGGTATCAGGGAAGATAAGATATGGTCTAAGGCCCGCTTCTTCAGCCAAACGTTTGCGATGTAGACGTAAATGTTCAAATAAACCACCCGATGTAGGACTGGATTTTCCTCGTGCCACAGAGGCAGCAGACTTACTAGTGCGAGAAGGCACAGACACATGTTGTCTGATTTCTTCTACCTCTTTACGACCTGCTAACACTTCTTCGGCACCAGCCGTTAAGGATAACACAGGATATTTTCCCGTTGAACTGCGCAAGTAGCCAGATGCTACAAACTGCTGAATAAGACCTTTAATAGATTTTTCATCTACATTGCTCAGTAAGCCAAAGACAGGCAATGCATCATGGCCAGCACGCATAATCCGATCCGTTCGCTCACCACGGACGATAGAGGTTATCATTGATGCCCCATATCGCTCATCGGTACCCATGATGGCACGGAAAATAGCTTTTGCTTCTTTCGTAACATTGACCTTATCAGCAGAGCCCTTACAAGAGCTACAATTATCACAAGTAGTCCAAACGGTGCTTTCACCAAAGTAATTAAGCATATATTTACGCAAGCAATTACTACAGAAACAGTAATCAATCATGGACTGTAATTTGCGTAACTCCACATCTTGTCGCTCAGGCGTTTCAATGGACTGTTCAATTAAATACTTATGAACCTGCACATCCTGCCCACTATAAAGCAAGATACATTCAGCAGGTGCTCCATCACGGCCAGCTCGTCCTGCCTCCTGATAATAGGACTCCATATTACGCGGCATTTGATAATGTAGCACATAGCGTACATTGCTTTTATCAATGCCCATACCAAAGGCATTCGTCGCCACCATAACCTGTAATTTATCGTCTGCATAGGCATTCTGCATTTCACGGCGCACCTCGTCGTTGAGTCCTCCGTGGTAATGGCCCGCCTTAATGCCCGCACGAGTTAGATTTTCATAAACCCGATCTACATCCTTGCGCGTTGCACAATAGATAATACCATTTTCATTGGCGTGCTGTCGCACATAATGGACAACGTAATCCATCCGCTTCGGGGTGCGGATGACAGAGAAGGATAAATTAGGCCGATCAAAACCCGTCACGTATACATTAGCCGTATCTAGACCTAATAATTTTTTTATATCATTTTCTACATATTTCGTCGCCGTCGCCGTGAAAGCCCCCACGATAGGTCTCTTTGGTAATGAATTGAGCCACTCTCCAATAAGTCGATAAGACGGTCTAAAATCATGGCCCCACTCAGAGATACAGTGAGCCTCATCTACAATGACTTGAGCAATCGGTAACGCTCGCAGTACATTACAGAAAAAATTAGAGCTCAACCGCTCTGGTGCGATATATAAAAGTTTAATCTTACCACTGCGTACTTCGTACATGGTTTTATTAAACTCAGATTGTGTAAGTGTACTATTGATGAGTGCCGCTGGGATATTCTGTACTAAGAGACCATCCACTTGGTCTTTCATAAGAGAAATAAGCGGAGAAAACACGATAGTCAAGCCCGGCTTACAAAGCGCAGGAATCTGGAAACAGATAGACTTCCCTGCCCCTGTCGGCATGATGCCAATTACATCTTCGTTCCTCAACAATGATGCAATAGGAGCCTCTTGAGCCGGTCTAAAGGAGGTATACCCAAAGTGGGTCTCCAACATGCGCAACGCTTGTTGTTTCGTCACAACTTGATGCGGTTTAGGTACTTCATGCTTAGTGCCTACTTGTTGTTCCATAGGGTCCTCCTTTCACGTTCCAGAAATGTAAATATTAATCTCGATTACTACTGACCAATATTTCGTATACCCAATACGAAATATCGTTTTTTCATTCTTTTATTTTATCATATTTCGTTCAGTATGGGGCTTATTAGTATATGATTTCATAAGTGATGACCTAATGCGTATCTCGAAAGTATATAGTCTAAATTAGTATAAGAATCTCGTATATATCATCAAATTTTACCCTCTAAAGTGCTAATATGTGATACAATAGAAATTATTTATCATACTATAGAATATAACTAGAACCTAAGGAGGTCTTATATAGGCATGACACAAGACAACTTAATGATTATTATCGCCTTTGCCTTATACCTAGGACTCATGATGTATATCGGGGTCTACTACTATCGCAAATCAAACAGCATTGGTGATTACATCCTCGGTGGCCGACAACTAGGACCATGGATTACAGCACTTAGTGCAGAGGCATCAGATATGAGTGGTTGGATGCTCATGGGTGTGCCGGGTCTAGCGTATACTACGGGGATTTCTGGTGTATGGATTGCCGTAGGCCTCACATTAGGTACTTGGGCGAACTGGAAATTCGTATCTAGACGCTTACGTAACCATACGGAGGTAGCCAGTGACAGTTTAACCTTACCGGATTATTTGAAGAATCGTTTCCACGATCAGTCTCATTCGGTAGCTGTCATTTCCGCCTTATTTATCTTGATTTTCTTCTTGATTTATACATCATCAGGCTTCGTGGCAGGGGGCAAATTGTTCAATACCATCTTTGGTCTTGATTACACGGTATCTCTCTTCATCACCGCTGGTATCGTCGTATTCTATACCTTCCTTGGTGGATTCCTCGCCGTATCTTGGACAGACTGTATTCAAGGCGCATTAATGTTCTTTGCCATCTTGGCAGTACCAATTACGGCAGCCATGTATATGGGTGGCCCTATAGAAACATTCCAACTTATTCAACACGAATTTCCTGAAGGCCTTAGCTTGTTTGGTAATCCATCCGATTGGTTTACTTGGGCTATCGCCCTAATCTCTTCTCTTGGTTGGGGCCTTGGCTACTTCGGTCAGCCACACATACTAGTGCGCTTCATGGCTATCTCTGATGCAAAAGAACTAAAAAAATCTACGAACATCGCCATGGTATGGGTTATCTTATCCCTTATGGCAGCTATCGCAGTAGGTCTCATCGGTCATGTATATATGTTACCTGATAAATTGGTGGGCACCAATGCAGAAACAGTATTCCTCATCATGACAGAACGCCTCTTTACTCCATTTGTAGCTGGGCTTATCTGGTCCGCCGTATTGGCAGCTATCATGAGTACCGCTTCTGCACAGTTGTTAGTAACAGCCTCTGCTATTTCTAATGACTTCTATGCTAATATCATCCATCCAAAAGCAAGCGATAAAGAGCTTGTATTAGTAAGTCGTATTGTAGTGCTTTTAGTGGCATTGGTTGCCATCTATATGGCTATGGATCCAGACAGCTATATCTTGACGATGGTAGCCTATGCATGGGCAGGCTTTGGCGCGGCCTTTGGTCCGGCAATCTTGTTCTCCCTATTCTGGAAGCGCATGACGCGTCACGGCTGCATCGCTGGTATTGTTGTAGGTGGTTTAACAGTACTCATTTGGAAGCAATTTGGGTTCCTTGGCCTATACGAAATTGTGCCGGGGTTCATCTTCTCTTCTATCGCAATCTATATTGTGAGCCTCATGGATAAATTACCTCCTCGTCCAGTGCTTAAGGACTATAAAGAAGCAGAAAAAATGCACGTTCTATAAGACAACATAAAAAAGCTAGTTGATTCACCGATCAACTAGCTTTTTTTTATGAGTATTGGCGTAAACCTTCCTCAATTGCTGCTTTCACCTCAGCTACTAAAGAAGCTGGAGAAATAACTTTTACACTTTGCATATATTGGAGTGCCCAATATTTAAAGGCATCATGATTAACGCGTACACGACATACAACATTATCAGATGTTATATTTGTGAACTCCACATTACCATCGAACCAATCTAAAATTTGATTTACGATAGAACGTTTAGCTTTAAAACTAACTGTAATGGATTCACCACCGAACATATAAATATGTTCTTTTACATATTGTGACACATTAAAGGTGCGTTGTTGTTGATATCCCTTTATCTCCCGCAAAGGTTTTCTACGTTCATTTAGCACCGTAATATGTGCAATTCGATCGACACGTAATGTAGACATGTCATCATAATTTTCATGGTTTCCTACTAAGTAATAATGTCCCCGATTCATTACTAGTTGGAATGGGTTAAATACATATTTCCGCTCCTTATTATCTGGACCAAGATTAATATGCAACCGCTTATCCACATCTGGTTGGCAATAAGCCAACGAAATTTTTCTACCCTTTTGTATTGCTTCTTCTATGAGATCAATATTAAGAAATAAATCTTGGCTTCTATGAAGGTACCCTGTAGTACTTTCAATATCAATACCATGAGGCTTAAAATAGGAGCTACCCAATTTTGCAACACGCCCGATTAAATCTTTACGTTGAGATGCAGTAATATGGCGAGATGCCAATATACCATCAATCAATAATCGCAATTCAGAATCTTCAAAGGTATGAATCATATAGAAATCAGTACGTCGAATGGTGCCATCTGCTCCCACAGCAGACTCTTCACATTGAATACTAAAATCTCCAGATTCATATAAATCATTTAAATGACGGCCTAAGGTTTTCCGATCGACGGATACCTCGTACCGTTCGGCTAATATACTGCGAATCTCCTCTTGAGATAACGTATGATTAGCATCTGTTTCGTCTTTCAGGATTTCTAGTATGTATACTAGAACTGCCTTCTTAGATGCCATAAAAGACTCCTTTTACAAATAATACAATTAATACAACTTTATTAACTAATACAATTTATAGAATCATCCACAACACATTGGATGACGTTTACAAAAATACCCATACACATTATACCATACTTTCATGAACGGTTCATTTTTTACTCATTAATTTTATCGATTTACTATACTTTTTTAGCAATATTATATAACTAAAAGTAATAATTATAAAATAAAATTAAATTTAATTATATAAAACAAAACCCGTTAACACTTAGTACATATATATGTTATAAGTGTAACGGGTTTTTATTTTAACTATGAAATCAGCATGAATATAATACAATCTCCTAGCAATACAATCAAATAACGGACTCTATCAATTAGGAAATACTATTTATTTACTTTCTTACTTCTAATAAAGCCTAATTGTTCCATGCGCGTTGTTAATTCATTATAAAAGGCTTCAGCCATAGCATTTTGATGTTTCGCCGGTTGAGATTTATCAGCACTAAAGAGAAAGTCTTTTATCTTTTTAATTAGCGTAGATTTAGCTTTTGGTTTGTTCAACAATTCCATAAATAACAGATCTTCTTCAGAGATATCACCAATAGCATCATTGAACATATTTGCCCCATAAATATATTCACTACCACCATCGGCAATTGCTTTTACAAAGTTTGTAAAGCGGGCTGGCACATAAGATAAGCCCTCCATATATTCTTCTTTTACAGGGAATGTTTTATAGAAGCGAATACCACCACGTACCATATGCTCTACTACAGCTTTATACAAGCTACATACAGCAGGTTCTAATTCATCATCAGATACATTAGCCGCCTCATGAGCCGCTTTCAAAATAGCGAGGGCTTCAATCATATTAAATGTACCTCCGTCTTTGATAAGAGCTTGGAACGTATCTCTTACTAGCTCATTTTCAAACATTTTCAATGCTTCCTCGTCAAAGAGGATTTGGAAAACAAAGCTATTTACAGTAGTACGTACAGGAATTGTATTCACTTCAGCCGGATTTGCTACAGCATAGTTGATATCTTTTGTAGCGCTAGCTTTACAAATAATAGACTTGCGGAATGTTGTATCTAATATAAAATCTAAATATTGCTCTTGGTCAGCTTGACTATTAGGCGCCAGTTGCTCTAGTTTATCTGCAATACTTTCATCATAGGTACGAACCATAGATAGTGTAAGGTCTGCATCGCATACATACGCAAGATCATGCACTTTCAAATGATCATTAAATTGATAGAAATAGCATGGATCATTATGAGGCTCTAGATGGTCATGACCTACATAATAGTCATCCTTTTGCATTACAGAGCGCAATGCACCCAAGAATTTACTATTTCGTTCTTTAAGATTATCATAATTAAGAATCTGAGCACCCACAAGACTGCCTACGGTCTTGCCGCGCAACACCTTTTCCTTATGGGTCAACTTATCTTGGCCACGATTAGCAAACAGCATGAGCTGACGTACCTCTTCCATGGTATGCCAACCTGGGTACGTATTGTAAGACACATACGCAATCCCATTATCTGCCAAATGATTAGAAATAATATTGAGCAGCTTATCCTTCATTTCATCATTTATCCAAGAGTAGAACCCGTGCGCAATAATATAGTCAAAAGTTCCCAAGGATTCGTCAAAATTCAAAATATCTCCTTGTACCAAGGATACATTATCTAATTTTGCATCACAAATAATTTGATTGCCCTTCTCTACTTGGTCTTGTGAAAGTTCAATACCTACAAAGGTCGCCTCTGGATTATGTACTGCTTGGGAGATGATATTACCACCATAAGTAGCACCTAGTTCAAGAACACGAGCAGTCTTTGTGGGTGGAGTATTAAGACCTACAAGAGCGCCATACGCTTCTAAATACGCCGGTGTAGTAAAAGGAAATGGATAGGATTTATAGCCTAACTCTTTATATATCGTTTGTTGCATGTCTTCTGTTGTCATTTGTGTATTATCCTTAGCCATATGAACCTCTATGTCTTACTTTATAAAATATGCATTGCTACTTATCATTATACCAAATTCCCAGTATATTACCTACGTTTAGAGCAGTTATCACCTTAATAATATGATATAAACTAATTTAACAAATTGAATCGGGCATACAAAAAGAGGCACCCTCGAAAGGGTGCCTCATATAGTTCTCAGTCGTTAAATAACGAATTATTTTACGTCGTCAAAACCTTTTTGTAAGCGAACATAGCTTAAGCGACGTTCTTTAGCGTCTTTTTCAGTTTTAGCAAATAATTCTTCTGCAACGTCTGGAGCCGCTTTAGCCAAGGAAGCGTAACGTACTTCACCTTTAAGGAAGTCTTGGAAGCTTTCAGTTGGTTCTTTGGAATCCAAGGAGAATGGATTTTTACCTTCTTCTTTAAGTTGAGGGTTGTATCTGTAAAGATCCCAGTAACCAGCTGCAACTGCTTTACGTTGTTCTTCTTGAGCTTTACCCATACCAGCTTTGATACCATGGTTGATACATGGGCTGTAAGCGATGATCAAGGATGGACCTGGATATGCTTCAGCTTCTGTAACAGCTTTCATCAATTGGTTTTTATCTGCACCCATAGCTACTTGTGCTACGTATACATAACCATAAGACATAGCCATCATGCCAAGGTCTTTTTTCTTAGTACGTTTACCAGAAGCTGCGAATTGAGCAACTGCTGCTACGTTAGTGGATTTAGATGCTTGACCACCAGTGTTGGAGTATACTTCAGTATCAAATACGAAGATGTTTACGTCTTCGCCAGAAGCTAATACATGGTCAACACCGCCGAAGCCGATGTCGTATGCCCAGCCGTCACCACCGAAGATCCAGTGAGAGCGTTTGATCAAGAATTGTTTTTTCTCAAGAATTTCTTTCAATTCAGGAGTTGTAGCGCCTTCAGCTTCGATAGCTGCTACTAAACGTTCGGAACGTTGACGAGTAGCTGCACCAAGGTTAGCGAATTCAATCCATTGTTCTAAAGCGTCTTTCAATTCGCCAGTAGCAGTTTCAACTGCTTTAGCAGCCAATTCTACTAATTGTTGACGGATTTTCTTAACGCCGATGTACATACCGTAACCATACTCAGCATTGTCTTCGAACAAGGAGTTCGCCCAAGAAGGACCTTGACCTTGTTGGTTAGTTGTGTATGGAGATGCAGGCATGGAAGCACCCCAGATGGAGGAACAACCAGTTGCATTGGCAATCATCATGCGGTCGCCGAACAATTGAGTTAATAATTTAGCGTAAGGAGTTTCACCACAACCTGCGCAAGCACCGGAGAATTCGAACAATGGTTGTTCAAATTGAGAGCCTTTAAGAGTCTCTTTCTTCATAGGGTTTTCTTTTACAGGAAGGTTAACACCGTAGTTCCAAGCTTCAGCTTGTTCGATTTCAGTGTCGATGGAAGTCATTACGATAGCTTTGCCTTTAGGGGATGGACAGATATCAACACAGTTACCGCAACCCAAGCAATCTAATGGGGATACTGCGATACGGAATTGAAGGTCTTTAGCACCCATTGCAGGGATTGTATCGAAATGAGCTGGAGCCGCAGCCACTTCTGCTTCAGTTGCCAAGATTGGACGAATTGTAGCATGTGGACATACGAAGGAACATTGGTTACATTGGATACAGTTTTCAGGTAACCATTTTGGAACGAATAATGCAGGACCGCGTTTTTCGTATTTAGCAGTACCAGCAGGTAATGTACCGTCTTCGTAACCAGAGAATGTGGATACAGGAAGATCGTAACCAGCTTGAGCATTGATTGGTTGTGCAATGTTTTGTACGAAGGATGGGCAAGATTCGCAACCAGGTTTAACTGCGTGGCCACCTTCATCAACAGCATTTTTCCAGTCAGCAGGAACATCTACTTTTACCAAAGCGCCAACGCCTTGATCGATAGCAGCATTGTTCATGTCAACGATGTTTTGACCTTTTTTACCATAGGAAGTTACTACGGATTCTTTAAGGTATTTAACAGCATCTTCAACAGGGATGATTTCAGTCAATTTGAAGAACGCAGCTTGAGTTACCATGTTGATACGACCGCCCAAACCGATTTCGGAAGCGATTTTCGCAGCATTAATGATGTAGAAGTTCAATTCTTTTTCTGCGATTTGACGACGTAATTTAGCAGGTAAATGTTCGTTCAATTCTTCAGGAGACCAAGTACAGTTCAATAAGAATGTACCGCCTTTTTTGATGCCGCGGATCAAGTCGTATTCATGTACGTAAGATTGACGGTGACATGCTACGAATTGAGGTTCAGTTACCAAGTAAGGTAAATTGATTGGGTTTTTACCAAAACGAAGGTGAGACATTGTTACGCCACCAGATTTTTTGGAGTCGTAGTCAAAGTATGCTTGAGCATACATGTCAGTGTGGTCACCGATGATTTTGATAGCGGATTTATTCGCACCTACAGTACCGTCAGAACCGAAGCCCCAGAATTTACATTCAGTCAAACCAGGAGTTTCTACTTCTACGCCTTCAGCACGATCTAAGGACAAGAATGTAACATCGTCATTGATACCCAATGTGAAGAATTTCTTGCCATTTTCAGCGTTTAAGTTATCGAATACAGCAACGATGTCTGCAGGGATAACGTCTTTGGAGCTCAAACCATAACGACCAGCGATAACTTTTACATTACGGCCGCCGTCAACTACAGCTGCTTGTACGTCCAAGAACAATGGTTCAGCCAAAGCACCTGGTTCTTTAGTACGGTCAAGAACTGCAATGCGTTCTACAGTTTGAGGAAGAGCTTTCAACAAACGATCTGTTGCGAATGGACGGAACAAGTGAACGTTGATGAAACCTACTTTACGACCCAATTTGTTGAGGTAATCAACAGTGGATTGTACTACTTGAGCGGAAGAACCCATAGTAACGATTACATCTGTTGCGTCAGCAGCACCATGGTAGTTGAACAATTGGTAGTTAGTACCAGCCAATTTGTTAACTTCGTTCATGTAATGTTCTACAACGTCTGGAAGTTCCAAATAGAATTTGTTGGACGCTTCACGATGTTGGAAGTATACGTCAGGGTTTTCTGCAGTACCACGAGTTACAGGAGCATCTGGATTCAAAGCGTTTTTACGGAAAGCTTTAACAGCGTCCATGTCAACCAATGGTTTTAAATCTTCATAATCCCAGATTTGAATTTTTTGAATTTCATGGGATGTACGGAAACCGTCGAAGAAGTTGATGAAAGGTACACGAGTTTTAATAGCTGTCAAGTGAGCTACAGCGGACAAGTCCATTACTTCTTGTACGGAGGATTCAGCTAGCATAGCGCAACCAGATGCACGAGCAGCCATAACGTCTTGGTGGTCACCAAAGATAGACAAAGCGTGTGCAGCCAATGCACGAGCAGCTACCTGGAATACACCTGGAAGTAATTCGCCTGCTACTTTGTATAAATTAGGAAGCATCAATAACAAACCTTGGGAAGATGTGAAAGTTGTTGTTAATGCGCCAGCTTGTAAGGAACCGTGGAATGCAGCAGCAGCACCTGCTTCAGATTGCATTTCTACAACTTGAACTGTGTTACCGAAGATGTTTTTACGACCAGCAGCAGACCATTCGTCAATGTGTTCTGGCATTGGGGAAGATGGAGTGATTGGGTAAATCGCAGCAACTTCTGTAAAACCATAAGAAACGTGAGCAGCCGCTTGGTTGCCGTCCATAGTTTTAAATTTACGACTCATGTGATTATTGCCTCCTTAAGCATTTAGCAAAAATAGAACACTTGCTTAATCTATCATTATGTTTAGGAATAACAACCATTACAAACTTGCGCACATGAAAAAATAATGCAATAATATATATGTTATATATAATATGGCATTATGTGTGAGCATACTTTTTTGTGATGGGCACAACCATAATTCCTAATATCATAACTTGATATAGCCCTATAAGGTAATTATAACGTGCTGGGGCCTATCAAAGCAACACATACAGTGACTATCGCTTTGCCAATATTGCTATCCATGCTTTACATAAAGTAATAGCTAGTTGCATTATAGTAATAACTATTCTCATTTAGTTAGGTCACGTCCTATAACCAAGTTTTATTTTCAGGGGGTTAATTATGGATTTTCATCATTTGAAATACTTCGTTGAAGTAGCTGATCAAAAGAGCTTTAGTAAGGCTGCAAGGAATTTACACATCTCCCAATCCGCTATCAGCCGTACAATCAAAGCCTTAGAAGACGAACTTGGTGTTGTTCTCTTCATGCGTAATGCTAAATCTGTAGAACTTACTGATGGGGGTACCATCTTCTTAACCCACGCAAAACGCGTTGTGTTCATGTTTGAGCATCTAAAAACTGATTTTGAAAACGAATTTCGTTTGGAGCAAGGTTCCATCAGGATTGGTATTCCACCAATTACGGATGCACCAATTTTTGCCCAGTTATTAGGTGAATTCAAAAAAGTTTATCCACAAATTGAATTGGAATTGTATGAACAAGGTTCTAAAAAGGTTGAGATCAGTGTTCAAGAAGGTTTAATTGATATCGGTATCATCTGTACTAAACCAAACCCTAAAGAATTTGAATCCTTCTACCTTACTAGTGACCCACTTTCCGTTATCATTCCGAAGTCTAGCCCTCTTGCGAAAGAAAAAGAAATTCGCCTAGAAATGCTAGCTGATGAATCCTTTGTATTGCATAAAGACGATTTCAACTTACATGACGAAATCATCAAAGCTTGTAAACACACTGGTTTCCAACCACATATCGTGTTTGAAACAAGTCAACGTGACCTCATGTTACAAACGGTTAGTGCAAACCTTGCTATCGCATTATTACCATCTCGCCTCTGTCCTGAGGTAGGTGAAAATACTGAGGTTGGCTCTAAGGTTGTCGTAAGACCGCTCGTACCTGAAATCATTCATACCCTCTATGTTATTTGGAAAAAAGGTCATTACCTCTCCCACGCTTCTCGCTTGTGGTTAGACTTTGTAAACTCCAAATTACCATTACCTGGATTACAACTCGAGGATCGTCAATAATGAACAAACCATCTGGGCTCGCATCTAAATTGCGGGCCCTTTTGAAAGCTAAAGAAGCTCCCATGTGGGGCGTTATCATTGTGCTGGTTATCGTCATAATATTCCAGCAAATACAAATTTCTGAATTACAATGGCGTGTCGATGAAGACCACGATGGCTCCACCATTAACAGCGTAGCAGGTCGCCTTTATATCCTTGAAGGGATGGCTAATAAACATAGCGACCAACTAGACGAAATTTTAAAAAACATTCGCCACCTACAAAATGATGGTGCCAAGTACGATTGGGAATTAAAGCAACTGCAATGGTTGCATCCAGAACTCAAAGTACAACCACCAGAGGCAAACCCACACCAGTTTAAATCCACAGATCTAAATCTCGATATGAACCCTGGGAAAGTGCCTGATATAATAAAACAAAGTCAATAAAGAAATCAGGAATAAATAAAAGCACCTTATATACCTACACAAAAGTCATCACAAATGACTCTTCTCATAGGATATAAGGTGCTTTTATCGTTATTATTTGATAGATTTAATTGCTAGTTTTCCCATACGTCTCTACAATGACTAATTGCTTCTACTTGCGATACGCTTCTAATTTATATGCATATTCAGTTAAAAGATTATTTGAATAAATTTTTTCATTTTCTGAATCTCTAACTTCTTTCCAAATAATAGATGCTACTTTTAATTTATTCGAATAATTGCAACTACATTCATCTGCACAAAAATCCTTATAAAATTGATTCCATTGACAAACCGAATTATCATACTTTGCATAATCTGATTCACCATAATATACTTTCAGCAAATCTCCAATTGTAAAACTTATATTTTTTTCACTTTTTACTTTTCTCCAGGCAGTAGCCATATCAGCATTAAATTTAAATCGTGAAACACCTATTAAATCAGAGAAATATTCTCTAAACTTCGTATTAAAAGAAAAATTACATTCAAGTAATGGTGTATCTAAAGTTATATTTTCCACTCGTTTTTTTCTATTTTTTATTGATGATTTTTTAATTAAATCGCCTTTAAAGTACTGCTCAATAATATAATTGAGTTCTTTTTTGGTTCCCCTATATTCTAATCCTAATGATTTACATATTTGTGAAAGTTCATCACGATACCAATAATATTTTTTAAATTCATCAAATGATGTAATTTCATCAAACTTAGGTCTACACTCTTTCAATATTTGTCTCCTCAAGTTTAAATAATACTATTTCGAAAATTGTAACAGGAAGTTGAACAGTATCCAAATTTACACCATTATAACATTCGTTGAATAGTTTCCTCTGAAACTGTTTTTATTGGCATTCCTTTCGTGATAAAGTTACATAAAGTCTTAGTACTACCGAGTACCAGATGCATATTCTCCCATATTAATATCTAGAACCTCTCGAACAGGCTGAATTAAAGAGTCCTCGTATTGAACCTTCCATTGGATGTCTGGACTCATATCTCCATTTCCTAAGCCAGCAATTGTTTCCCCATCACCAATAGGATTGTCATGCTCAAAAATATAATACAATACACTATATGCATGATTCACTACCTCATCAGGATTCATACCGTGAAAATGGTACTGCAAATCAGGCAAAAACAATGTGCTCATGCCTAGAGTATCAACCATCATGTCATCTGTGCCTTGAATGCTAAAATATCGCACATTTACAGCGTAATAAATAAAACGAGTCACATCTTTATCTGGATGATTTTCAATCGATTCACGACTTAAGAACTTACGAGATGGACCAAATACTACGGCTTTACAAGACGGATATAATTCTAGTAATGCATCTACATACTTTACAAGCATATCTGCACGTTCTTTGGCCGCTAAACCAGAGGCTAACATATCTGTAGCAAACACCCTGTATTGGTACTCTGCTAATAACTCATCCACATTTGGACAATCCCATACCTGACTACGATCAAAATCATCTAGTACAGGTTTATCGATTTTCTCACAATTTGTCACCATTAATGTTGGGGGAATATCTGCATCATTATCCTCATAATGCACCTTATAGTTCTGAGGTGCAAAACCTGCGGAATCACGACGGTGATCAAAACAATCGACAGGTCCTAAATGCTTTGTAAGGACTTTAACCATTGTATCGCGGTCAGGTATATCACAATGCTCCGCCATCAATAACTCGATAAAAAATAAACCACCGGGACGAACTGAAGTGTCAGTCAAATCCTGTTGAAATACTTGGCTCATATCTCTCTCCTAAAAGTAAATACTCGATACAAAATAAACCTTCTATCTTATAGTATATAGCACTACAAATATTTCGTATATGCTAATCCCTTCTACTATACTTAATTCTCTTCCTCAAACATCCACAAAAAACGTAATCCGTAGAATACCGCACCCTCTACAATCATGTGGAGGCGTAACTACCGATATGTTAGAGTACGTGGTGTGAAAGCACGATAAACCCTTGCTCCATACCGCTGGAGAAATCACCCTCCCCTAGAAAATATATAAATTAAAACACCAAAAAACCCTCTCCGTGGTCCGTAGACGAACTTCAGTCATATATGAAGTCCAAGGACCATGGAGAGGGTCTTTATATTAACTAATCAGCAAGGAATGGTGAGACGACGACGGAACCGTTACAGATTCTACCGGACACCATATCTAACTTATAGCGGTTTACGAACCACGTCAAGGATAGAACCATCGCGGTATTCTACGATTGCCACGATGTCTTCGTCTTTGTCAGACACAGGAATGTCTACTGGTTTACCCACTAAGTCGAATGCTAATTGTTGTAATTCTTCAATTGTGAAGATAGGCAAATTGCTATCTTTGAAGCGTTCAATCAAATCAGTACGAGCTGGATTGATTGCAATACCGTATTCAGTAACAAGTACGTCAACGGAGGAGCCCGGTGTAATGACAGTTGCTACTTTGTCACGAATCATTGGCAAGCGGCCGCGGATCAATGGGCAAGTAATAACTGTGCATTTAGCACCTGCTGCTGTATCTGAGTGACCACCAGAAGCACCCATCAAGATACCATTGGAGTCAGTCATTACGTTTACGTTGAAATCAAGATCGATTTCAGTGGCACCAAGGAATACTACATCTAAGTAGTTTGTAGTGCAGTCAGTCCATGGATTAGCGTACATGGACGCGGACATTTCGATATGTGCAGGGTTTTTATCCAAAGATGCAGCTGCAGTAGTATCGAATGTTTGAGTATCGTAAATGGCACGAATCAAACCTTCTTCAAGCATACCAGTCAAAATACCAGTAGCACCACCAATAGCAAAGCCACCTACTTCACCGCGTTTGCGAAGTTTTTCAGCGATGAATTTCGCTACAGTCAATGGAGCACCACCAGCGCCCAATTGGAATACGAAACCATCTTTAATGATACCAGCTTGATCAAGGAATTCACCAGCTAACTCAGCGATTTTGATTTGAATAGGGTTTTTAGTGAAACCTACTGCACCAGAAGCGATACCTTCTGGATCACCAATGCAGTCTACTTCAACAACGTAATCTACGTCAGTTTGAGGGATTGCATAATTGTGTACATAGTCAACTAAGTTATCTGTGATGATAACTGTTGTATCTGCATAGTGGGAATCAACTTTAGCATAACCAAGTGCACCACAAGCGGATTTACCTGTGCGACCAGTTGCATTACCACGTGGGTCAGCTGTAGGAGCGCCCATGAAAGCAACGTCGATATGAACTTCGCCGGATTCGATAGCACGAGCACGGCCACCGTGAGAGCGAATGATTACAGGGCGTTTTAATACGCCTGGGTTTTGTGTTAAGAATTTACCAAGACGATCGCGCAAGCCAGATGTTTCGATAGCTGTTACAGTACCGTCTTGAATCATTTCTACCAAGAATTCGTGGCATGGGGACAAGGAAGAAGACGCCACAGTGATGTCTTTAATACCTTTTGCTTGTACGCGTTCCATAACCATTTTCATTACATAGTCGCCATTGCGCAAGTGATGATGGAAGGACAAAGTCATGCCATCTTTTACGCCAGCTTTTTCGATTGCTTCATCGATGGAAGCGAGCACTTTATTAGTACCTAAGCGGCTCATATGTACAGGTTTACCCGCACGGTTCACTTTAGGTTCGATTGCGAATTCACCTTGATATACTTCGCGACCTTCTAGTGCTGGGATGTTTGTTGGGATATCGCGACCTACTTTATTTAACATCGTATTCTGCTCCTTCCTCTAATTCAACTTTAATACCTGCTGCACGTGCTTTGTCAACTACGCGTTGTGCACGAACTACGATAGGACCATCGATCATTTTGCCATCTACGGAGATTACACCTTTGTTGTTGCGCAATGCATCTGCATAGCTGTTCAATACCTTAACGGAATGAGCGATTTCTTTTTCGTCAGGAGTGAATACTTCGTGAACGATTTTGATTTGGCTTGGGTGGATGCAAGATTTGCCATCATAGCCCAACGCTTTAATGAATTCAACTTCTTCGCGGAAGCCTTGAGGGTCTTTCACATCGGAGAATACTGTATCGATTACGCGGATACCTGCTTCACGTGCTGCATGAAGGATTGTTTGACGAGCGAACAATAATTCAACAGCTGGTTTGCTTTTACCAGTACGAAGGTCAGCGCGGTAGTCTTCAGCGCCAAGAGCGATAGCTACTACGCGAGGACCGTGGCAGATTTCACGAACATTGTACAAGCCACGAACGGATTCGATAGCTACGATAATGTTGATTGTACCCTCTTCCCAACCGTTAGCTTTTTCTACTTCTTCAATTTTTTTCGCTACGATTTCAACTTCGGATACATCTTCAGTTTTAGGCAAACGAATCAAATCAGGTTTTGCAGGAACGATAACATCAAGATCATCATAACCATAAGGAGTTTGTGTAGGATGGTTGATACGAACAACTGTTTCACCGCGGAACTTACGGGATTTCAATGCTTCTGCAGTTAAAAGACGAGCAGTGTCTTTTTCTGTTACAGCAACGGAATCTTCGATATCGATCATGATGGAGTCAGCACCGTGAATGTCAGCACTATTAATCATTTTAGGTGTATTACCAGGCACGAACATCATGGAACGAGACAAACGTTTTTTAGCAGCCTCTGTTAATGGGTTTGTTTTAACTTCTGGGAATGTTTTATCGTTAGCCATTATGCTTTGCTCCCCCTTTCCAATGCGCCTAATACGCGAGCTTTAATCGTGTAATCCCAAGCGTTTTTATCTTGTACGATTACTTTTACGCCGTCAAAACCAGCTTCTTTCACTGTGTTTAAAACAACGGATTTAATTTGGTCGCCATATTGGCGGATAACTTTGGATGTTAATTCGATTTCGATACCGCTAGCAATCGGTTCAACCGTTACTAATGCATCATTTTTTTCGTCGAAGCCAGCTTGCGCAGCTTTTACTAATTGTGCCATGTTGCATCCTTTCGTTGTGAAACATATATAAAGTTCAAGTCTGTACAGGCTCGTCGCGAGAGCCCAGTACAGACATTGAATACTAACAATTAAATTCTAACACTCCATAGTGAAAGCTTCATATTACATGAAACCAGTGATTTTCCACCAAGGGATACCTATTACGTAGTTCAATACTAAACATACTAAAGCGGAAATCAAACCAACTGTCCACCAATCTTTTACGTTGTTGTAACCAGCGGAGAAGATAATTGGACCAGGAGCAGCACCGTAGTGAGTTACGGAACCACCATAGGAGTTTGTGCCGATCATGATGAAAGCAAGTAATGTAGGATCCACGCCTGCGTTAACACCTAAAATCAAGAATACTGGAAGCATCGCGGAGATGTATGCAGTACCAGATGCGAAGAAGTAACGAACCGCAACGGAAACAATGGAGATAAGGATAAGCATCATGAATGGATCTAAACCGAAGTTCATGTGAGTTTCTAAGTATTTAGCCAACCATTCGAAGAATTTACCTTTAGTCAATGCAGAGGATAAGCCCAAGATACCGCCGAACCAAATCAATGTGTTCCAAGCAGCTTTAGTTTTGAGCAAATCATCCCAAGTAATAATACCAAATACGAATGTAGCAAGCATCGCTACGATAGCAACTGCTGTTGCATTAAGAGTAACATCAAAAGTAGGAAGAATCCAGCCTACGATTGCAAGAAGTGCGATAGCGATAAGACCTTTTTCGGACGCTTTCATAGGTCCTAATTCCGCCAAACCGTCAGCAGCAATTTTCTTGTTGTCGATGTCTTTTACACTTGGGCGTTCATACATGTAGCCAATAAGTGGGATAAGCATTAACATGATGAAACCAGGTACAAACATAGCTAATGCCCATTGAGCCCAGTTTAACGTTACACCTGTCAATTTAGTAATGAAGTCTAAAGCCAATAAGTTTGGCGCCATTGCTGTCGCAAAGAAAAAGGATGTTACTTTTGTTGCAAAGTAACCATTCTGCAAGAGGTAAGCACCTGCTTTTTTAGCAGTCTCACCAGGGTAAGAACCAACTGCTTCAGCGATGGATAAGTTGATTGGATATACGATACCTGCCGCACGAGCTGTATTGGATGGTGTTGCAGGAGATAAGATCATATCAAGGAATGCAGTTACATAACCAAGACGAAGTGTTGTACTACCAAAAGCGCGAACCAAGTAGTACGCAATGCGGTGACCAAGGCCAGTTTTACCGAATGCAACGGATAAAGCGAAGGCTGCGAAGATCAACCACAATGCTGTATTGCTGTAACCAACCAATACGTCTTTTGTATTGTTCAATAAAACAGAAGATGTCGCAACACCTAATAATACTGTAATAGGAACTGGGAATGGTTTTAATACCAAGCCCACGATAGTAGCTAAATAAATACCAAATAATTTCCATACTTGTGGTTTGAGGCCTTCAGGTGTGCCACCGAACCACATAAATGCGACGATGGCAACCATAAGGCCAATGCGCCATAATTTGTCTTTCATGTGTGTCTTTCCCTTTCTTAACTAACTTAGGCATACATAAAATCATCTAGTCTTTAACAACATAACCGCTCGCGACGTCGATTACATTGATTAAGTCTACCCTCATTATAAATGTTTAAAAGTAATATGAAAAATAGATTACCTTTATAGGGGTTATAAAAACTTTTATATCTACTAATCATACTTTTTATGCATTTTAAGCATAGAAACACATCCCAAAATGAAAAAAATGCATGTATACCTCCCCAAAGGGGATATACATGCACTTACATGGTATTGCATTTCTCTTTCGAGACATCTTTATTATGTTTTATTATATCGAAAAAGTCCAATACCGAAACAGCATGGATAAACAGTTAGAAAAATACATAGATATGCTTTATTTTAACCATTCTACGCTTTATATTCCCTAAAAATACTGTCATCCACTACGGTATGTTCTTTATAGTAATTACGGACATATTCGATAAATGTTTTGACTACAACCAGATTTTCCGCATCCTTTGTGTACACCATATTGGTATCACGGGTAATATATTCACCATCTTTGCTACGCAATGGACTCACATAGATGTCTTTATCCTTACAGGATCCAAGTCCCATATAGGTCAAGATAGACCAACCAAGACCAGCACGAACAAAATGGCGACAAGTACTCATAGAATTTACGTCCATCGCCACGCTCGGTGGCTCTTCAAAATGTTCGGCACACCAAGTTTCGATAGTATTAGCCACTGATGCATCCGTTTGGTACTTTATGAACGGCACCTTCTCTAGTGATTTAGGGGGTACCAATTCTTTATAAACCAAGCAATAAGGTTCTTCTAAAAGCAATTCAGATTTCCCAGAAACGTCATAACCACCACGAGCAAAGGCTACCATACAGTCACCAGTATTAAACATCTTAACTACTTGATGACTGAAAGCAGTCTTCACTTGAATGTGAACATCTGGATATTGTTCTCGGAAAGATCTCAATAAAGCTGGTAATTCATAGTCTGCAAAGTTTATAGATGACGCGATTTTCAAAGTCCCTTGAATCTTGCCAGAAGCGGAATTCATAGCATTCTCCAAAGCCTCTTGTTCTTGCATCATTCGCTTGCAGTACTCATAGAAAATTTCGCCTTGTGCCGTGAGGGCAATCCCTTCAGCAGTTCGTAACAACAGAGAATGGCCCAAGGCTTTTTCCATATGGCGCAACCGATAGCTCAACGCTGGTTGCGATAAAAATAATTTTTCTGCAGCCCTTGTAATATTGCCTTCATCGACAACGGTAACAAAGGTTTGCCATTCTCTATCGTCCATACAATCTCCTTGTTATCGCTTATTACCAAAGATGCGCAATAAGGATAAGAATAAGTTAATGAAATCTAAATATAGGTTCAAGGCACCAGTGATTTCAATGCGATCTAAGATTGTTTCATCATCTAATAAAGCCACTTCCGTAACATTATTTTTAATGCGGTTTACGTCAACAGCCGTAAAGATGGAGAATACTACAACTCCTACATACCCAAGTACGAGACTTACTGTACTACTATAAGCACTGAGTAAACCCCAGTTAAAGTAACGAGCGCACATCATCACTACAGATACGATAATCATACCAATTATGGCAGCCAATAAATATGGTATGAAGGATGATAAATTACGTTTTGTCATAGCCCCCACAACGGCAAAGCCAATAAAGAATGCTAACGTCCCTACTAAGGCTGGAATGACTACACCAAACACATCGTATCGCAAAGATACCAAAGTCAATGTAAGACCATTCAAGGCACTATAGAGGAAGAACATACCGCGCAACGTCATTACATTGGCTGTATACGCGCGAGCACTAAATAGGAATACAACGCCAAGCTCTGCTATTAGAATAATATTAAAGTTTTGGAACGCAAAGCGCAACCAGTTTGGATTTGCTAATGCGGCAAAGCCAACGCCGATAGTTGTAAGCAAACCTACAACCATCCACAAGAAGGATCCCTTTAAACGATGGGATACGATTCTTTCAACTTGAGCGATTTCAGATTCGCTAGGTCCTACTACATCATATTGATTCATAATTTCTCTCCTTTATATTAAATAAAAATTCTATGGCATTTACATTAATGCTCTCAAATCAAGAAATTCGTGAGTATTGATGTAAGCTCCATATTATAAATTCCCTCTCTCTTTTTATCTTGCATTGGCAATGCCGGCAAACACCTTCCCACGTTCTCCATCGATAGTCACTTCTTGACCTTCGAGGAGCACTTCATGGGCATTTTTAGCGCCTAAGATAACAGGAATACCATACGTAATGCCCGCAATAGCACTGTCCGATGTATAACCATCTTCCACTGCGATAATACCGCCAGCACGTTTAGCAACGGCCATCAATTCAGGCTCCATTGTACCTACCACGAGGATGTCGCCGTCCTTGAAGCTTTCATAATTACCCTTATGATTAGCCGCAATGTACACATTACCTGTAACAGATTTGCGTAAAATACCATTACCAGACAAGAGCACTCGACCTGCAATGTGAACGCGAATCATATTGGTCGTGCCTGTGGCACCAGATGGTACCCCAGCGGTAACAACTACGAGGTCACCAGACTCGATGGCGCCAGTCCCGAGAGCACCGGTAATAGCTTGTTTAACCATTTCATCGGAGTTGATGATTTCATGTCCCTTGATAGCCTCTACACCCCAGCATAATTGCATGCGACGGATAGTTTCCTCATGAGGTGTAACAGCGATGATTTTACAATCTGGACGATGCCGAGCCACACTAAGTGCGGTGTGACCAGATTCAGTACATGTCAAAATAGCTGCGGCCCCGAGGTTTTGAGCTACGCGCACGCTAGCCAAGCATACAGCGCTTGTGGTAGTCATTTCTTCATCCTCACGAGCGCGACTATAACTATCATAAATTGCAGCCTTCTCCGTTACCTCTGCAATACGAGTCATGGTTGCAACAGCTTCTACAGGATAGGAACCATTGGCTGTTTCGCCAGATAACATAATCGCATCGGTACCATCCAAAATGGCGTTGGCTACGTCACTTGCTTCCGCCCGTGTTGGACGTGGGTTTTGAATCATAGACTCGAGCATTTGTGTCGCCGTAATAACGGGTTTCCCCAAGTCATTACATTTTTCAATCATCATCTTTTGAAGTACTGGCACCTCTTCTGCAGGAATTTCTACGCCGAGATCGCCACGAGCAACCATGAGTCCATCCGCAACTTCCAAGATTTCATCGATATTTTTAACGCCCTCTGCATTTTCAATTTTCGCGATAATCTTGATGTCTTTTTTCTCAGACTCAAGAATGCGACGAATAGCCACAATGTCTTTGCCACGTTGCATAAAGGATGCGGCCACAAAGTCTACCCCTTGTTGACAACCAAAGCGCAAGTCTGCTTCATCCTGTTCAGATACGGGTGGCAAACTTAGGGCTACGCCTGGTACGGCTACGCGCTTGCGGTTACCGATTTCCCCGCTGTTTTGAACAGTTGTAACGATATTATTACCTTCGATAGCATCGATAATAAGTGTTACAAGCCCATCAGCCAAGAGGACTTTATCCCCTACGGACACATCGCCTGTAAGACCTTTGTAGTTCACGGAGCTAAGCTCTTTTGTACCTTCCACGTCATCTGTAGTCAACGTAAATTGTTGACCTGCTTCGAGGAATACCTTGCCCTCTTTAAATAGACCAAGACGAACCTCAGGACCTTTTGTGTCGAGCAATAATGCGATTGGTTTATTCACAATCATCGCCGCATCGCGCACCATTTGCATGCGTTCCGCTTGCTCTTCATGGGATCCGTGAGAGAAGTTAAAACGAGCTACGTTCATGCCAGCCCGCATCATATCTTCTAAGATGCCAAATTTATCCGTTCCTGGACCTACAGTACATACAATTTTTGTACGTTTCATAATCCCTCCTATGAAAGCAATCCCTAGATAGGATAGTTCATTTCTTATTATATCAATGTTGGTGAAAGCTATCTGTGCCTCACGCAACATATGTTTCTCTACACCATTTATATACTTATTGTATCAAGTATATGCTTATTACATGTTGCACCTATATATGCTCATTACATGTCGCACATACTTGCGTTAACATTATATGTTTACTGTACCTCTACGGAGCCCGCGCCTAGAATAGATTCAATAGCCTTGATGGATTCGTCACTAGGATCAAAGCACATATTCGGTGGTAAATTAATGCGTTTCCGTTGACGGTGTAAATATAACGATGTTGGCACGGAACCTGCTGTATTTACTAGCACACATTTTAAGGCTTCACTATTTTCCGGTGTATCATATTGACTATAAATATGGATTGCCACCTGTTTTGCCTGATTATAGTTTACCTTTAATGGAGTAATACGGTCTGCAATGATTTGCACGCCCTTTTCATCCGCATCAACCCGACCTTTTACCTTAACAATCATATCGACCGCAAGGAATTGCTGGCTTTGACTAAAGACCTTAGGGAATGCCACTACGTTAGCCACACCAGAATAATCCTCGATGCGAAGAATGGACATAACCTCATTGCGCTTTGTCATGCGATCCGATTTATTTTCGATAAGGCCACCAAAGGTAATGGTTTGACCATCGTATTGCTCTGGATTTTCTACGAGAGCGCCCAGTTCAAAGAGGCCCTCTAGCTCCTTCGCATAGCCTTGCAATGGATGGCCTGTAATGTAAAAGCCGGTATATTCCTTTTCATCCTTTAATTTATCGTCTTCCGATAAATCCTCTACAGTAGGAACAGGAATAAACTCTACCGCCTCTTCCATATCACCAAAGAGACTCATAGTGCCCATAGCGGCATCTTTTTGCTCTTTAGCACCAACGGCTTGGGCGCTTTCATACATGTGTAGCAACTGATTCCGGTTTTCCTGGAAGCCATCCATGGCACCGCAACGGATGAGACTTTCAAGAAGTCGTTTATTCACAACTCGATTATCTACCCGTTTGCAAAAGTCTACGATATCCGTATAGAGACCATGCTCATTGCGCTCGCGAATCAAGCGATCGATAGCATTGTCCCCTACGTTCTTGATACCACCAAGACCAAAGCGAATGGCGTCGTCTTGTACGGCAAAGCTGCGCTCAGAATAGTTAATATCTGGGCCTAGAACCTTAACATTATGCTTCTTGCAAGAGTTAATGTAATACGTTAACTTTTGCATGTTCTGCATGAAGCTCGTCATGGTAGCCGCCATGAATTCCGGGAAATAATGGGCTTTTAAGTACGCCGTTTGGTACGCAATGTACGCATACGCCGCACTATGTGATTTATTAAAGCCGTAGCCAGCGAAGTATACGAGCAAGTCGAATACTTCATTCGCAACGGATTCAGTAATACCGTTTGCTACAGAGCCTTGAATAAAGGACTCCCGTTGCGCCTTTAGAACAGATTCCTTTTTCTTGCCCATGGCACGGCGCATCAAGTCCGCTTGACCAAGGGAGAAGCCACCCATGGCGGAGGCAATCTGCATAACCTGTTCTTGGTATAAGATTACCCCGAAGGTATCTTTCAAGATAGGTTCCAAAATTGGATGTAAGTAGGTAACCTCTTTTTTACCGTGACGGCGGTCAATAAAGTCCGCCACCATCCCAGAGCCTAGTGGGCCTGGACGATACAAGGCTACCAATGGAATTAAATCTTCAAAATGCTCAGGCTTAAGGTCCATAACGAGCTTAGTGATACCTTCCGACTCAAGCTGGAATACACCAGACGTATCACCCTTGGTGAGAAGCTCACAAGCCGCCGCATCATCAAGCGGAATGGCATCTAAGTCTAGGTCAATACCACGGTTCGCCTTGATGAGCTTTAAGGCATCCCCCATAACCGTCAAGGTACGGAGGCCCAAGAAGTCCATCTTTAAGAGGCCTAACTCCTCGATATTATCCTTATCGTACTGCGTTACAAAGCCTTCATCGTTGGCATTTTGTACGGGTACATGGTCATCGAGAGGGTCCGCAGAAATTACGACGCCCGCCGCATGCGTGGACGAATTTCGCGCTATGCCTTCCAGCTTTTTACCAAAATCAAATAATTCTTTAACGTTTGGATCAGCTTCGTATAAAGCTTTTAACTCTTTGCCTTGTAAAGCCTTATCTAAGGTAATTCCCAGTTCGTTAGGAATCATCTTAGCGATGCGGTTCACTTCGGCCAGTGGTAAGTCTAGCACGCGACCTACGTCACGAATCACGGCACGCGCTGCCTCTGTACCGAACGTAATAATCTGGGATACACGCTCCTGTCCGTATTTTCGCGTTACATATTCGATAGCCTGACCACGCTTTTCATAGCAGAAGTCAATATCGATATCAGGCATGCTTACCCGTTCTGGATTTAAAAACCGTTCAAAAAGCAAATCATATTTTAATGGATCTAAGCCTGTAATGCCTAATAGATAGGCTACTACAGAACCTGCCGCAGAACCACGGCCAGGGCCTACTAAGATATCATGCTCACGGGCATAGCGCACATAATCCCATACGATGAGGAAGTAGTCCTCAAAGCCCATGGTGCCGATAACATCTAACTCGTAGTCGAGACGTTTTTGTAATTCTTCAGACGTTTCACCATAGAGGCGAGGAATTTCTCGTTCACAAACCTTACGCAAATACGTTTTAGAGGTTTCCCCTTCTGGCACATCAAAGTGCGGCAAGTGATGTTCGTCAAAATTGAATTCTACATTACAGCGGTCTGCAATTTTTAAGGTGTTTTCGATGGCCCCAGGAATATGAGAGAACAACTGCGCCATCTCATCCCCAGATTTCAAATAGAACTCATCATTAGGGAACTTTAAGCGGTCCACTTCGGCACGGCGGCGGCCTGTAGAAATACAAACCTTAATATCCTGAGCGTCTGCATCCTCTTTTAAAACATAATGGAAATCATTAGACGCTACGATGCCAAGACCGTATTCCTTGCTCAATTTAATGAGCTCCTCTTGCGCCTTTGCTTCCTCTGGCAAGCCATGGTTTTGAATTTCTAAGAAGAAATTATCCTTGCCGTATGTCTCGATATACCATTCGATGGATCGTTTAGCGCCTTCCATATTGTCTTGCAGAATATATTGAGGGATTTCCCCTTGAATACAAGCACTGAGAGCGATAATTCCCTTGCTGTATTGACGCAACAAATCTCGGTCTGCACGTGGGCGATACAGCATTCCTTCCGTAGATGCTTTCGACACGATTTTAACGAGATTACGATACCCTTCCATGGTCTCAGCCAAAAGGATAAGATGTTTTAGTCTTTCACGGCTACGACCTTCGGGACGATCAAATCGATTGTTTTCCGTTACATATACTTCACAACCGATGATAGGCTTAACGCCTTGCGCCATACATTCTTTGTAGAAATAAATGGCTGCGTACATATTGCCATGATCTGTAATGGCAAGGGCCGGCTGATTTAACTCCTTCGCACGACGTACCATGTCAGGCAAACGACTGATGCCGTCTAGCAAACTAAACTCTGTATGACTATGTAAATGTACAAATGGCTGCATGGTACACCTCCTTTAAGGGCGATGAGCAAAATACATGTTCAATGACTTCTTGCGGGCCTTCCAATCTGGCAAAAACTGTGCCACTAGATTGTGAAAGATCTTGGAATGGTCTAAATATTTAAAATGAGCAAACTCATGAACCATAACGTACTCAATATACGCCTGTGGTCCCTCTAATAAGCGGGTGTTCATCTTGATGAGCTGCTTTGTAGGCGTACAAGAACCCCAACGACTCTTCATGCGCTGCTGTTTTATGGTTGGCATAGGCACATCAATACCTTGCTTGTGAAAGCGCTGATACACGACCTTTGCCCAATGGACAAAGACCTTCTCCCCTAAATTACGCCAATAACTTTGCATTAATTTATGCTTCGCTTCAAAGGTCGTACCTCGAGGTATAACCATGGTAAGAATGGCTTTTCCGTCAAAGCCGATGTGAGGCTTTCCATCCTGCTCAACTAGGTGCAAGGTAACTGGAATGCCGAGGATGGATAAGCTTTCACCATTCACATACTGCAACGCCTCAACACGTTTGGCATTCAATGCATCAATCTTGTAACGAGCCCGCTCAATAAAGGGCATATTCTCGATGACAAACTTGTCCACCCTATAATCCGGCACATACGCATTCGCCGACACATGGATCACACCATCCTTGGTAATCCGCATGTTCATGTTCTTCACACGCTTGATGGTTAACTCATATTCAATTGTGTCGCCATTATAGGTAATAGACCTAGTTGTTGAAGTATTCATACCTTTTATTTTATCATAAAACACTCATAAAAACGTAGAAATCTGGTGATTTTAATAGGAATTATTTGATATAGATAAAATAATAAAAAGGAGCCGTATAAAACAGCTCCTTAGTACAACAGCTTTCACTAGTTGTTATAAATAATTTAATTGTTATTATTCTATATTCAACCACAAAAGAACATATTAGAACGAAAGCAATTAATTATAAATGCAACTTTTCTAGCCAATTGTTACGTGCTAACAGTACAAGATATCCATCATTCTCTGAATTCTTTGTTACATATACTCTATATGATTCATTTTCATATACATAAAGAGACTTAGTTTGGTTAACTAAAATCCATTCCCCACTTAAGGGCTTTATTGATTTTATATCTCTATGTAGTGAATCTTTCTTTATACTTATTGATACACCTATAGATAATAGATTTCTTCTGTTCGGATCATATACATCTCCATCAATTATATAGTGTTCTCGCGGAAAAGCTGCATTTAAAGCTTGTGTCAGTTCCATTCTAGACTGCTCAACAGTATCATTAAATAAAAACCTATAGCCTAATCCACAAATTAGCCATACGAAAAAACAGCCTATAAATATGTACCAAACAATAGAATAAATTGTTTTAAATTTCATCGCTAAATATCCTCTATGTTACCTATATACCAGATATATCCAGCAGAAGCTGATAACGAAACAGATGGGGAAATAGTCACCTCAGTAACTGCACCGCCACCACTGACACCTATAGTTCCACCAACACCACCTCGAGCAGTAATAGTACCAAAGTATCCTGGAATAGATTTAATATAATCTTTATTTTTTATTACTCCAAAACTAACCGCCGCTGGCACCCCCAAAGATACTCCAGGTCCAGCTGCAAAAGTTCCATAAACATTACCATGTCTATCTATAATATAACCACCTGCAAAAGCTTTTACACCAAATGCGACCTCACCTTGAACAGACATATAATCAAATGAATTATCAATTATATGCTTACCTTGACTTCTTAGATATCGTGCTTCATTTATAGCGAACGCCTCTATCTCTCGTTTGTGAGTGTTAATAATAGTATCAAGTTTATCTTTTTCAAACATTTCAGGTGTAAAATGATCCATTTTATCATATCCAGAATATTGTTGATTTTCATTCCACTTTGTAGCATAAGATGCAGCTGCAGCACCACTATTACTTGATTTTCCACCTACTTTATTAACAACTCCGCCTACGGCAGCACTCAACCATTGTGCTACAGCTGGATCATGTTTAGCCACTTTATTAATTTCGCTAATTAGCATCTCATTAGTCATAGTAGCCTTAAATCCGCTACCTGGTGCATTACCCGCCATACGTGCAGATAACTCGCCAATGATACCATGCGCAATTGACTTAGCGACTTTACCATCCTTAGTCGTTGGTTGCCAATTATGTAATTGTTCAAATGCATTTTTAGAGAATAGACGAGCTAATTCTTGTCGTTCTTCAATTTTCTTTTTATCGAAAATCTTATCTAATTGATGTAATGTATTTTCTGTATTCGTATTGATGGTTTTAGTATCAATCTCTTTACCATCTACTGTAAGTATACCATCCGAAATAGCAGAGTGAGTAGTCGAACTTGCTTTACCTTTGGAGCCAACACCTAGATTTGGAATTAGACCGATATTGTTATAAATCTTATCATAGCCTTTTTTATCGTTGGTCTTCATCTCTTCGAGTTTCTTTTTACTACCATAGTAGTTATAGCCAATACCATTGTTGCTATATGTATACTCAGCTTCGTTTTGGATATCTTTCATCTCTAGAGATTTTGTAGTCAGTTTATTCTTAGTTTTCGGAGCGTTACTTTTAATTAGAGCACCTTCTAATGTAGTACTGTTACCTACATTAATGTCATAGCCTTCTTCTCCAGCAAGAATACCAGCTTGTTGAGTTACGCTTTTCCATTTGCTATCGATTCTTCCTACGCTAGCATTTATGCTACCAGTTGGATCCTTGAAATTAGGTTTCGAGGATACAGAGAATCCAGCGGACTTACTATGTTCTTTAAAGTTATCTACATCTTGCAAACTTTGAATATGTAAATCACGACCTGTATCTACTTCTACTTTTTTACCCGCTACAGTAGAGCCAATAATATTCGTATCTCGTTTAGCCTTAAGTTGAGCTAATTTAGCAGCTTTAATTTTTGTTGGCACATAACTTTCTTGATGGGTATCTCCATTTTGTCGTGCCATATGAGCACTCGCACTAATATCGAGAAGTCCACCACCAGTTAAACTAATACTCGCGCCTGCACTCCAGCCAGAACTCTTATAGTCATTTTTCACATCTACTGTATTCTTACCAGCCTCAAGATTAATATCGCTAGCGCTAGCCAAACTAATAGATTGAGCAGATACGCTTTCACCAGTAAGGGTAATACCATTTTTCTTAGTATCACGAGCCGTTATACGAACATCGCCGTCACTAATAACAGCGCCGCCCTTATAAGTTGCGGTATCTACAGTTTGACCTTGTTTCTGTAATGTGCTACCAATTGATACAGATAAATTAATAGCATTATCAATATTCTTTGGACCTCGTTTAGCTTTGCCATCTACTTTTTCAACTTTACCAGTCACTGCATCTCGTATTTTAGCTCCATGTAAAGCACTATCTACAGCTTCATATCCATCTTGTAACTGTTTACGAGCTTCATTAAGTTCAAGTGCTGCTAAACGTTTGTCATCACGGCCACCAGCTTGTTTAATAGTTCGCGTTGCATTCGTTATACTATCAGCTAAAGCGCCACCTAATGCTACTGTTAAACCGGACTTTTTATAGCGAACATCATGTGTCATATGCTGCGTATCAGTATTACCATCAAGGGTTACTGCAGCTCCCTCAATCATTGTACCGGTTTTACTCAATACATCAGCACTAGTAAGATGTACCGTATCATTAGCCGTAATGTTTACACGGCCCTTTGTACTAGCAATAGTATTACGTACAGTTTTCTCTTCACGATTGGTGTCATCTATATTTCGTTTTTCTGTACCAATAGTAAATCCGATACCACTTCCCATTAAACCTGAAGTCTTATGACGATATGTACTCGCCTCTTTTGTTACATTCTTATCCGCACCGAGTTCAACTTTTCCATTTGCCGTCACTCGAATGCCTTGTTCACCCATTAGTTTAGCAGATTTCCCCGTCACATCATGACCAGATTTAACCGCAACGTCTTTGCCACTCACAACAGAACCTGTTACAGCCGTCACTTGTGCTACACCGGTTGCATCCGTACGTTCCCGTTTAACTAAACTCTTCTTCTTGTCCTTATACACATGATTGGCAGTACTTGTAGCCGCTGCGGTATCAAGTTTTACATTCTTACCTTCCACCTGAGCCTTATCAGCTGCCAAAATTTCACTACCACTAAGTGCTACATCATCATTAGCAGCCACAGTTACATTGTTACCTTCCACACTGCTGCCTACAGTGGTTACTTCATTAACTAAATCATGTGTTTCTGTAGTCTGAGAATGACCACCACCGGATTTTCCTTTGTCATAGCGATGTTCCTCTAATTCATGATTCGCTGTCATAGACTGCATATTTACCTGACGTCCAGCTACTAGAGTAACATCTTTATCGGAAGTCACTTTACCACCCTGCATAGCAACATCACGACCTGCTGTAACTACAGCATCACCTTTCGCCGTAATTTGACCTTGATCTATAGCGGTTACAATCTCACGGCGGCTATTGGCACTGTTCCATACAACCTGATTATTGCTAGCTTCATACTTGACGCCGTTATTGATAACATCACGATCCGCCGCCACGACAAGTTTTCCTTTGTCATCGGTTTGCTTAATCGTACCGCCCTCATTTATCACATCATTCTTAGCATATACAGTTGTACGGTCACGGCCTTCTATCGTGCCTTGTGTATTACGAACATCGGTATCCGCCACCACTGTTGTTGTGCGACCTTTAATCAGTCCGTTATCATTGTGTATCGTATTGCCATGTACGGTTATCGCATCATCGGCCACTATGCTACCGCGATTATGCATCGTACCTACTTGCAAGTTAATTGACTGAGCCTGCATATTCGCAGCCCCCTCAACACGTTGTGTGGTCGGCGCCAAATATAATGTTGGTACGAGTAAGGTTTCAGTCTTACCATTCGGCAATACTACCGGTTGGCTAACAAGCATTACCACATCTTCCGTCAATTGCTGTTGCTCCGACTCAGTTAATCCTTGTCCAAGTACCATGGACTTAGACTTCATTATAGTGAGGCCTGCATCCATCAACTTACGATACTGCTCCTCCTCTGTTAATCCCGCTTGTAGTCTACTTTTTCCTGTCTGACGTAGAATAGCCTGCATCACCAATTGTTGTTCATAGTAACCATCTCCTAATCGTTTTTGTGTACGCATAGGGTTGAGTTGTAAACGATTGATGACATAATCAGAGGATAAGAAGCTTCTTCGATTGGTAAAGTTTGGGTCAGTTTCCATCGCATATGTTGTATTCGGATTAGTGGATAACTGACTCATAGACGTCAATACCGACGTATCTACCGTAGCACCTGTTGTGCTGTTTGCTATATTGCTACCATAAACAGTTACCGGTATATCTATCGGTTGTACTACATCATTATGATACTCCGCCTCACGAATATTTGTGGAATCCCATCCATGATGTTTATGGCGACTATAACCAGTAGCAGTCCCATTCTCACTAATATATTCATTTCCTTTCGGATTAAGCGCTTCATAATGGCCGATTTTACCTGCCAGTGCCCCTGCTGCACTAATTTGACTGGCATCATTAGTCTCAACATCCGCTTCAATCTGTAAATTACCGCCAGAAATAATACGTCCCGGTTTAGAGGTATCTACTACTTCTTTTACTCGTGTACGATCATATTCATATTTCGTCCAGCTATCATGATGCTCTCCATTAATAGACAATTGTAAATTTTCAGAAGAGTGAACTACAACCTTATCTTGTGGAATCGGATCATCGTGCCCATAAATGCGTTCCTCAGAAAGCTGGTACCGCTTGATACTACCTGCTGGTGCCACTTCATTTTTTACATGCTCAGTAGTCCCTGTGGCAGCTCGTTTCACGGTAACTCCACCATTTTTATTAGCAATGGATTTGGCAAGAATCACTCCCTGCTGACCAGCCTCGATAGTAGCCGCCACATTAGTCAACGCATCCATCTTGCCGGCTATAGCGCCGTTATAATCTATCGTCTTTCCTAGTTGTAACACACCCTCAGACTTCAGCACACTACCATTTGTATTTTTTATTGTATTGGTAGACACCGCTAAATTATTACGCACGATGAGTACCGGTGCATCTTTCGTAACAGCATTACCGGTTTGTGTGAAAGCATCTGCTGAAATACGTGCCGAATCAGCATAGAATTTAGCCTTACCGACTTGTGTAAAGCCTTTTGCACTAATGCTTATATCCGGCGCCACCACAGTGCCACTATTTTGTACCTTGCCGGTACTGTCTACAGAAATATGATTTTGTGCAGAAAGAATCCCTTTATTATTCACGCCAAAACCATCATTGGTTCCTACTAAGTACATGCTATTCGCATACATACCACCGATTTGAGAAACGTCAAGACCTACCTGTTCTGAGTTACTGGTCTTCGTAACATTAGTTACCTTACCACTACCATCGACAGATACTGTATTTTTACCGGTTACCACATGGCTTTCATCAGACCATACCTTGCCGTTGAGCTGTACCGCTTCAGCCAAAATATCTGTACGAGATGTACGCGATGCATCGAGACCTTGTCCAGATACCTTCACAGTACCTTGCTTTACATCATATCCAGCAATAGTTCCGTCTGTAATAATAGGGTTTCCTGTTGTCAGAGTAGCCGCACTAGTATTAATAAATGTCCCATTATTAACAGCAATCCCATTTGGGTTAGCAATGATAACATATGCCTTACGGCCTGCTACCTCTAAGGCACCATTCATAGCAGTCGCACCCGTTCCAGTTACTTCATTTAAAATCGTCTTAGCTGCAGCACCTCTCAAGTTAGGATTCCCCATCACATAGCCAGCTAGTTCTGTAGATACAGGTCTCCTTGAGTTATTTAGAATAACCCCTTTGTCATCTACATTAAACATATCATATTGATTGTGAGATAACCCATTAGCATTCGGTTTATTAATATTGACAATGGGCGTTCCATTAGGGGCTTCATCCATAGTTGGACCCATTTTTCCTTGATTCGGTACAATAGATTGTGCCACTGCTAGCGGAATCCACGGTCCAGAATTTGTCACTAATAGGGCTGCACACAATGCGGTTGCTGTATACTGTTTAATTTTCATTATTCTTTCCTTATACCCTCTCATTTAATAACACACATTTTTAATTAAAACTGATAACTGGATCTGAAAGCCCATACACTTGTATCAGTAGTAAAACCGTCCGGCTTTTTAAGTGGAGTGCCTAATGACACATCATAGCGAAATGCATCACCGATATTCCCACGAACACCGATAACCCCACCTACTAAGGTATTACCAATTTGTGTCGCTGTGGACGGCCCCCATACATGACCTATATCTATACCTATATACGGAGTTATTCGTTGTCGTCTAAATGGTAAGGCCCATTCATTTTGAATGTAGTAACCGGAGTCACCACGTAATGTTTCTTCCCCACTGAAGCCACGTACGGAATAGCGTCCACCGATACTAAATTGATCAGTTCCAAACAATCGTTGATTGGTAAACTGACTTCTAAAACGCATCGTATACACACCTTGTTTATGACCTATTCGTACACCGCTTTGAATTTCACCTTCAAGTCCCGCCATTTTATATAACGTAGTCGGATTATCTGCCAATCCTTCCCAACTACGTACTGTAGCACCTAGGCCTCGTATGCCTTGACGATAAAAGAGATATACATCAGACATAGTATTCCCACTATACTGACGATGGGATAATCCTAGTTCCAATGCTGTGGTATGTTGCTCTTGTACACCAATTTCTATATCATCAATGTAACTATGGCGTGTTTTATGAATCACCTTAGCGACAGCAGCGGTCTTGGAGCGACTCGTCCGATTCAAAACCTGCTCTACAGAAAACTCAATCCCCCGAGTATTCCCAGAAGAACGGAATGCTTCTGGCATAAATACCAATTGATGATAACTATATTGATAGGTGGATAAGCGATACATTCGATTCCCATCAGGTACGGCATAATTTATGGCATACTGCTTTGATCCATGTCCATCACCATGATGACCAATATCCTTCGTTATACTAGCCGATAAAGTATCATTAAGCCCTGCCAACTGACTAAATGATACATACATAGTGCCTTGGTATTTCCCTGTCGATTCGTAACCCGCATTGTCTAAAATCAACGACCCATGTACAAATCCTTTTTGTTCTACCGTTAGTTTCACAATAGAGTGAAGTGGCTTTGTACCTGGCTCGATGCTAAGCTTTACATCTTGTCCCGGTACATTTCGCATCTGGTCTATACCTTGCTCTAATGCTTGTCTACGCAGTACATATCCGGGACGAACAGGAAACGCACTTCGCCAATTCGTGCGAGCTTTTGGATTCGTGAGAACAATATCTTCCACATAGCCCGGTAAAATTTCAAAAGTGAGTGTACCAGATTGTAAATCCTGATTCGGAACTATCACTTGACTCGTTACATATCCATCGGCAAGAATTTGCTCTTGTAATTGCTTTTGCAGTACAACAATCCCCTCTGCCCCAATATTGTTATGATTATATATTTTCAGTCGGTTCCTATACTTCTTAAAGACCGGTTCTGATGACGTAATCACAATCTGGTCAATTGGAAATGACACTGCTTCTTGTGGCAATGCATCCATAGGTGCGCCATTTAAATTGTCATAACTTGATTCTGAACGCGACAAAGCGGCCCTTGCCATCGGTGCCTCCGCGCGTTGACGCAAAGAAGCATCGGCTCGAGCCGCTTCTTGTTGTATAAATGAGGAAGGTACATCCGCTGCCAAAGTTGTCGTTGCACACATAACGCCAACTAAGCCCACACAACCGGCAGCGATTGATACTACTTTCATAATTCTCTCTCCTATATATTACTTTTAAATAATTATTAACTTATTAGTTCGTTTATATCTCTCAGAAAACATAAAATCAATATTTTATGTATATATATGTTTTATAGAACAAAAGAGAGTTGATTCATACAACTCTCTTTCACTAATCAATCAAAATATACTTAATTTTAGTTATATTCAGTTTCATATTGCAATTTAAGATTATTTAAAATTATCAGTTATCACATTAAAAAGAATCATAAGCATAAAAATAACTATTATAGGTATTACAGAATAAAAATCTCTTTTTGCTTTTTTCAATAGAATAGGCATTTTCTCTAAAGTAAGTGAAGAGTCAGACTTAATGGCCAAAATTCTCAACCACAATTCTAATACCCAACTCAATATGCCTATAACAGCTAAAAGATGAATTAAATTAGCACCATCATAAGGAATATTAATGATTATAAAAACCAGACAGCCTATTCCTATTTCCGTATATAACATAGATTTAGAACGTTTAACTTGTTCCTTGTCTAATACAAAATAAGGATTCCTAATAAAATATAGACAATATATACATAATAAAAATAATGAAAGACCAATCTTCATATATAGCTCCATTTAAAATAAAATTATAAATGCAATCTTTCTAACCAATTATTACGTGCTAAAACTACAATATATCCATCATTCCTTGGATCCTCTAATACATATACTCTATACGATTCATTTTCATATACATAACGAGTTTTAGCTTGGTCAATTAACTCCCAATTCCCACTTATAGGTTTTATTGATTCTATATCTTTATGTAATGAATCTTTCCTTATATTTCTTGCCATACCTTTTGAGAAAAGAGTTCTTCTGTTCGACTCATATACTTCGCTAGCATTCAAATATTGTTCTCGAGGAAAATATGCATTTAAAGCTTGTATCAATTCTACTCTAGACTGCTCAACTTTATCATTATAGAAGAAATTGTAGCATAATCCACAAATTAGCCATACAAAAGAGCAGCCTAAAAATAAGTACCAAAAAACAGAATAAATTGTTTTAAATTTCATCACTAATTTTCCCTCTTATCTCATCAATATCACTAATATCAGAGTCAACTCTATTAGTTAACTCTTTGTAGTATAGTTTGCCACCCATCGATTCCGAATACCTAATGAACAGGTCCGTAAAAGCTTATCTAATCAATTTCATCAACGAACTTTAAATCATTTATCTCCATAAGTTAGCTCTAAAGATACTTCACCATTAGCTGTTAATATAAATATTAATCCAGAGAACGGATTTTGATTATAGAATTTAAAAGTATCAATCATCGCTAAAACTTCATTCTTTAAATCATACATAACCTCCGAAATAATAGCCGGCTCTTCATCATTATTTTCTACATACTTTATAATACATGAATCATCTTCAGTTTTATAAACCAAAAGCTCTACAGAAGGATTATCAACATTCATATCAAAATATAATTTAGCACGATACCAATTTAGAGGCGTTAACTTGTATATACTTTTGGCCACTTTATTATAATGTTTTTCAAGTTCCGATTCTAAGCTTTTATGCTTTAACTTAAATGCCTTATCAATGGCAGTATAATTTTTTGCTAATACACGAGACTCCATATCTTCCAATAATAAAATACCTCGTGGACCTTTTAGCATTTCTTTATATACATCCAGCTCAAATTCATCTTCATTTTCCAAAACACCAAAGTTTTTATATACCCACTTATATCTATTTTGGAGCCAGCAATCGTCAGATACAGGGTCATTATGAAATTCAAAATGTGGCTCATAGTCATCGCGTGAAATATACATTGTTCCCCACGTCCATTGTTCTGTAGAGGCTTCATGAAGTAAACGTACATACGTTAAAATCTTACTAGTCCCAGCTTTTATAGATTTTACTTTTTCATCACTGCAATTATATAGCAAATCTCCATAATTAATGATTGAACCAGCCGGGGTTTTTACATAATAACAAGCCGAACTCGTACCTGATTCTGTACATTCAAAATATAAATAAGCCTTATACCAATGTTCAGGCATACAATCAATAAGTAAATCTCTTATTTTATTAATATATCTATCCATATATCCTCACATTAATTATTAGAAATTTCATCGGAGGATCTTCTATTCCTCTTACATCATCATTAGTAATGATTCGATGTTTATCTAAATCAAGAAATGTTAGTTCATAACCTAAATAATACCAGCGATTATTGTTAGTATTTAGCACCATGGTTTGAGTTCATTAGCATTGTTCTAAAGTTATATAATGCCTCTTTTGAAAAGCCTTCTAGCTTAGTTTTCTTAAATAATAATCATAAGTATATATACAACTTAAAAATCTTCTAGAATCTATAATCCCAAGTCTATAAACTTCCCTGAAACTTTGATCTGCCAAAACATCCCTTTAGTGGCTTTTAAATCAATGCCTGTTTCTAACTTGTCAGAACTCATACCATAAAATGGTAATAATACCTGTAATGATGCTAATTTTGCTTTCATAGTAATTAAATCTTTACTTAATTGCCCGGATATATTAGTATCGGCTATCTCCTGTAAATTGGAAATACATGCTTGAAGATCTTCATTCTGAATACGTTCACACGTATATATTTCAGACAAATAGGTCTGTTTAATACAACTTAAGATTGATTCAGAAATGAATTCAGGTTTTTGTAAGACTTCATACAATCCTAACAAAAACAACGCCCAAAATATCTCCTCTACATAATCGGTAAAGAAATAGATACCGAACTTCTTTTCATCATGTGTAGAAATTTTTAACGCTTCAGATAAAGTATTACCCTCTAACTCCCGTTCTATTAAAGCAATCCAACTACTGCATTCAATATCATCTAACGTATCATTTAATGCTGGTATAGGGATTCTACGAGCCATCCACTCATCAACATCCTCTAAACTCATCCCATCACCAATTATATTTAACAGTTTATCAGACAGATGTGCTTTTCTACACATTAATCGAATTAACATACTAAATATGTAATATTCTAGAATGGTCAAGTCAATATAATTTCGTCTATATGCCTTAACAGCACCCAATATAAAGACCATTAAAAATGTATCTAAGCTTTTTTTATTTTTAAAATAAATCATAATTATACCTATACCCACTATATTATTTTAGCTTTTGGTTTACTGGTTTATCATTAACCCTTTTTATTTATAGTAATAAATAATATATATTCTTTAGCCAGCCTCCCCAACTAAGTATGAATACATTGAAAAGTTAATCACTCTAAATAGTTTTCTAACCTCATTTTATGTTCTGGTTTTAAGCTCATATTATCTCGTGCAGTAACTAACTTAACAAATAATTCTTCTATAACCTCCTTATCCTCTTTACTAAATTGACTATAATGATCTATAGCTATAATTTTATCTTTCAATTGTTTATCATGATTTCGTTCTTTGATTAATTCATTAATAATAAACTCTTTTGATTTACTAGAAATCGTCTCATTAAGAAAATTATAATTTAATAAGTTATTGGAATAGTACTTCCATACAGTACCTGTTTCTAAATCTATCTTTGTAATACTACCAAAATCAACATTATAAAATATATTGTTAGAAATTTTATACGTATCAATTTTCGATAATTTAGATCCTGTAGCTAAATTATAAATTCCACGGGTTTCGTAAGAGAAAAAGAATGGAAATCTAATTATATTGCCTTCCTCTATAGGAATTCTTTCCCTAAAGTCAGCATAAAATTTACTTTTCCAAACCTCCTGTTCCGCATCAGAGAATCGACTAAATTCCGGATATACATTAGTAATGTCATCTATTCTGATTTCATTAGGTGGCTCTTTATGTAATATAAATACATGTTCGTTATTTAATTCATTATATACACCAATACCATTTGTAGTTATATAATATATTTTCCCTCGTACTTCATCAAAACCAAGAACATTAGAAGCAATTATATTAGTTGGCTCTTTGTAATATATTATACTTCCCCTCAGATCTAAATAGTGGATAAATGGGTGCATAAAGTTTGTAGCAAAGAAAAGCCAACCGCCCAAAATAATACCTACTACTATTAAACAAGAAAGAAGTATTCTCTCAAGCCATTTTTTTGAGTTTTTTCCTATCTGCATGAAAGCTCATCCAATCAATTTCATCAACGAACTTTAAATCATTTATCTCCATAAGTTAGCTCTAAAGATACTTCACCATTAGCTGTTAATATAAATATTAATCCAGAGAACGGATTTTGATTATAGAATTTAAAAGTATCAATCATCGCTAAAACTTCATTCTTTAAATCATACATAACCTCCGAAATAATAGCCGGCTCTTCATCATTATTTTCTACATACTTTATAATACATGAATCATCTTCAGTTTTATAAACCAAAAGCTCTACAGAAGGATTATCAACATTCATATCAAAATATAATTTAGCACGATACCAATTTAGAGGCGTTAACTTGTATATACTTTTGGCCACTTTATTATAATGTTTTTCAAGTTCCGATTCTAAGCTTTTATGCTTTAACTTAAATGCCTTATCAATGGCAGTATAATTTTTTGCTAATACACGAGACTCCATATCTTCCAATAATAAAATACCTCGTGGACCTTTTAGCATTTCTTTATATACATCCGGCTCAAATTCATCTTCTCTAGCTAGAACACCAAAATTCTGATACTCCCACTTATATCTATTTTGGAGCCAACAATCATCAGTTACAGGATCATTATGAAATTCACAATGTGGCTCATAATCATCACGTGAAATATACATTGTTCCCCACGTCCATTGTTCTGTAGAGGCTTCATGTAGTAATCGTACATACGTCAAAATCTCACTAGTTCCAGCTTTTATAGATTTTATTTTTTCATCACTACAATTATATAACAAATCACCGTCAGTAATAATAGAACCAGAAGGAGTCTTAACATTATAACAAGCAGAACTCGTACCTGATTCTGTACATTCAAAAAACAAATAACACTTATACCAATGTCTTGGCATACAATCAATAAGTAAATCTCTTATTTTATTAATATATGTATTCATAGTAGTTCCTATTAATCTTCACTTTTCCAATTAAATCTATTTAAATCTTTATGAAATTAAATACAAACATACATGTTAATAAAAATAGCATTGGCAATGTAGAATAAAAATCTTTTTTAGCTTTTTTATTGAGCATTGCTTTCACATCAGGTGACAAACTAAAATCCGATTCAATAGCAGGAACTCTTAGCCACATTTCTAATAAAAACAGAACTACAGATGTCATTTCTAATAAAAACCGCACTAGTCTAGAATATCCTGCAAAAATAATATATAAGAAAATTATCACACCTAAAAATAACTCTAAAATTAACAAAGATTTTGAGCGTTTAATTTTAATATTTTTTAGTGTAAAATAAGGATTTTTAATAAAATACATACAAAATAAAAATACTAAAAATCCTGCAAAGACTATTACCATCACTTTCTCCTATATCAAATAAAACTATTCAGTTTTATGCAAAGACTCTACATACCACTCATTAAAATCATTTTTAGCTGCTGTTTCTGAAAGTGGAGGTGACACAGAAGCTTTAACAATACTAAATGCAGCATCTATTTTATCATAAGACACTCATAAAATCGTAAAATTCTGGTGA